>JACDGQ010000049.1 GCA_013821615.1 Planctomycetota bacterium | reverse complement strand
CCACCGGCCCGGCGGGCCCGCCGCCCTTCGCCACCCTCGACCGCAACCAGCAGATCACGCGTGGGAGCAGCGCGCGGCGCCTGAGCGACGGCTTCTACCTGGCCTGCACGGTGAACCCCAAACAGGCCGGCCCGAACGCCATGCCCGTGCCGCTGCTGCTGGTCGGTGATTCCGCCGACATCGCCACCTCGCTGTGCGGCCTGATCCTGGCGCCGGACACGCGCGCCATCCAGAAGGTCAGCGGCGCGACCGCCAATCTCGCCTGCTACGAGATCGTCGGCTGGGTGCGGCCGCAGGGCGCGCTGGCGCCCGTCGAGGTCTCGTCGCTGGACAGCGCGGACATCCCCACCGGCGTGCTGCGCGAGGAGCCGCTGCTGCACCCGTCGGTGTCCGGCGAGACCCATCCCAACGACATCGCCGGACCGCTCGCCGGCGGGCGCTGGGAGGAACTCGGCCTGCTCTACGACGGCGAGCGCCTGGTGCTCTACCGCAACGGCCGCCGCGTCGGCGAGAAGCTGCTGCCCACCGGCAGCGCCAGCCGCCTGCCCGCGGGCGGCGCGCAGATCCACATCGGCGAGGCGGGGACGCAGACCGCCGACGCGACCTGCTTCGACGACTGCCGCCTATACCGCCTGGCCACCGATCAGCTCGGCCGCCTGCCCGGGCAGGTGGTGCCGAACGACGACTACCAGATCGTCGCGCACCCCGACGGCCGCGTCGAGGTCAACGTCGCAGCGGCCGCGGCCACGGCCGCCGGTGCGGGCGCGGGTGCCGGCGGCACCACGCTGCCCAACGCCGTCGCCAACGCCAACGCCAGCACCACCATCGCCGTCACCATCGCCATGACCAACCGGGTGCAGCACGCCGACATCACCATCACCGTCGATGGCCGGGTGAGCAGCGCGCTGCAGCTGGACAGCAAGGGCACGGCGGCGGCGCCGACGGTGGCCATCAGCGGCGTACCGTGAGGCAGCGAGAGCACGAGGCCCGACCCATGCGTGACCGCGCCCGACGTCCATCCCCCCGCTGCGCGCCCACCCGGCGCGTCCAACCAGCGCGCGCCGGCATCGCCCTGATCATGGCCCTGGTGATCCTGGTGGCGCTGATCATCCTCGGCCTGCCCTTCCTGTTCTCGCAGTCGTCCAGCCTGACCGGCACGCGCAGCTTCGCGCACAGCCAGCAAGCCTACGTCGGGCGCACCGCCGCCGAGAATCTCGGCGTGGCCTCCGCCACCGCCGCCGTGGCGCATCATTTCCAGCCCACCGGCGCCGCCGCCGGCAGCGGCCCCGGCGCCGACCCGCTCGAGGAATGGACCAGCCTGAGCGACAACCTCGACCCGGCGGTGCACGCCAACGTGCCCACCGGCTTCGCCACGCTGCTGCTCGACAACCGCGTCGGCCTGGACCCCAAGCAGCTCAACCTGACGCCCGCCGCGCAGCGCCGCTACAACGCGACCGCGGAGAACGCCGCGCTGCTCGGTGTGACCCTCGAAGACGAGTCAGGCAAGCTCGACCCGAACTACATGTCGGTGGCGGCGTGGGACGCGTTGCTGAAGAAGGTCGGCATCAGCGACTGGGATGACAACGCGACGATCAACAGCAAGTGCTTCTACAACAACACCACCGCCAAGTACGAGCAATACTCCGACGCCGACACCTACGGTGAGCTCGCCCTGGCGCTCAGCGAGGTGCGCCTGCTGCCGACGCTCAAGCACCGTCCGATCGAGCGCCTCGAGCAGCTGCTGCTCGCCGACACCCACCACTGGGCGCAGCAGGGCGGCAGCTTCAGCTACCCGAGCAGCTCACCACCCACCGTGCGCTTCGGACTGCGCCGCATGCTCACCCGCGCGGAGCTCGAGCTATTGCGGCCCCATCTGTCGCTGGCCAACCTCGGACAGGGACGCTCCGGCCTCATCGACCTGGGCACGGTGGTCAAGCTCGACGACAACGTTGGCATCGACCACGCTTTGTTCGTCGACGGCAATTTCGAGACCCTGCTCGGTTTCGGCACCTGGATCACCGCCGACCAGCTCGATCCCGCTTCGGGACTCGACCGCCAGGGCGTGGTCGAAGGCTATTTCGGCTACCTCAACGTCCGCACCGAGCCGTTGGGATCGCCCAACCCACCGATCGCCAACCAGGGCGTCGGCTTGGCCATCCAGGCGCCGCCGATGGTCAACATCCATGCCGCCAGCGAGGCCGTGCGCGACGCGCTCGGCTACGTTTCCAAGCCCACCACGCGGCCGCTGCGCACGGTATCCCAGCTCATCACGCTCGGACTGATGCCGGTCGGCAACACGCCGATGAACGTCCAGCTCTCCGTCGCCTTCGACCTGCAGAACCCGCTCGCGCTGCGCTTTGAGGGCAACCAGCAGGAGCAGCTGCGCCCGATCGAGCACCCGCCCCTGGCGATCGCCTCGTCGGGCGTGGTGACCATCGAGTCCGCCGCCACCATCACCGATCCGCAGGGCCGCCAGGACGCCCAGGCCAAGCGCCGCATCGTCGTCCAGGCGGTGCCGCAGGAGACCGCGCTGGAGCAGCGCTGGCTGACCCAGGGGATGTTCTCGACGCTGCTCGCGCAGCGCTCGGGCAGCAACCTGGAGAGCTGGCCGAACCCGTTCCGCCGGCTCAAGCGCAGCAGCGATCCGCTGACCCTGCCGAACGATCCGGACCTGGGCGCGGGCGGCAGTGCCGTGGCCGGCACCGGACTCAAGCCGATCACCGGACCGAGCTATGCGACCGGCTACGTCCACCGCGGCGACCTCAACCCGGCCAAGCGCGTGCCCAGCCACGTCACCATCGACTGGCGCGCGCCCTTCGGTGCCGACCTGCCGATCGACACCGCCACCGCCGGCGTCGCGAACGAGGTCCTTCAGACCCTGGTGCCGGTGTCGCCGACCACCGCCTACACGGCGCAGGACATGCGTCCCGACGGCCTGCACTTGAGCACCGGATCGCCGCTCGCCTACGGCCTGGCCGCCGACGCCAACCAAGGGGCGCCGCACGGCCTGTTCCGGCGCTCGCACCTCAACCTCGGCGGACAGGTGTGGGAGCTGGGCAATCGCCAGCTCAGCTTCTGGATCAAACCGGAGAGCGACTGGACCGGGATCGTGCCGCTGCTCGAGATGCGCATGCCGGCCGGCCAGGCCGCCGGCGAGATCACCCCGGGCGGCGCGCCGGGCGCCGGCAGCAACGAGCTGCAGAACTACTTCGGGCTGTTCTACGACCGCACCCAGCAGCTGCTCGCCCTGGTCATCGCGCCGCCGACGATCGAGCACACCGGCGACTACGGCCCGCTGGTCCCCAAGGACGACACCGACACCACCTTCGACTTCGACGAGCGCTCGCTGGGCAGCGACGCACCGGGCGCGACCTTCCCGCTCGCGGCGCGCCAGGTGCCGGACAGCGACGCGATGACCAAGACCTCGGCCAAGCTCGCCAGCATCTCGACGCTGTTCCGCCCCAACCGCGTCATCCACATCTACCGCGTGCGCGACGCCAGCGCCGGCAAGCCGTTCTTCCGCCAGAACCAGTGGTACAACATCCAGCTCGCCCTGGCCAACGACCGGCCGGGCGGGGCGGCGATCATCGTCGACGGATTGGTGGGACGCGACGCCGCCAAGGGCCCGGCCGCGACCTGCGTGCTCGACAAGACCGGCGACCACCTGACCCTGCCCGGCCTGCCGATCACGGCCGAGATCGTGAAGGTCGACGCGACCACCGCCTTCGGCAATGGGCTGAAGGTCGCGGCGGTCACGGTCAAGGCGGTGACGTTCAAGACCTCCGGCGCCGACGTCGTGCTGCATGCCGCCGACCTCTTCCCGGTGCACGGGCAGGTCAAGATCGATGACGAGTACTTCACCTACGACAAGGTCACCGGCGACACTTTCACGCTGCTGGTGCGTGCGCAGCGCCAGAACACCAACACCACCGCCGGCAGCCTGCAGGGGCGCTGGCCGGTGACCCAGCACCACGCCAAAGACACCCTGGTGACCCCGGCGGGCTACCGCCTGCGCCTGCCCGGCGGGACCTTCTTTGTGGGCGGCTGCGCGCTCGCCGATCCGCTCGGGGCCGGCGACATGATCGATCCCAACTGGGCGATCTGGGCGCAGGCCGATCCCACCAAGGCGCCGATAATCCCCGACCCGACCGATCTGACCGGCAACCGCTACATCGTGTTCCAGGGCGACATCCCCCACGACATCCCGATCAAGGGCGGGCTGGGCGTGATCACGCAGTTCCCGCAGAGCGGTATCGTGCGCCTGAACGGCCACATCTTCTCGTACGCCTCGCGCAGCGCGACCGCGCTGCAGGGCGTCGCCGACCTCGCCGGCTTCACCTTCGCCGGTCCGGGCGCCCCGCCGATGGGCGACACCGGGCAGTTCACCATCAACAAGACCCAGCTGAACTCGCTGCGCATCGTGCTGCTGACCACGTCGCTGACCGGCGATCCGACGGCGCCGAACGCCTACAGCCAGAATGGCGGCGGCGCGCAGTTAGCCCAGGTCGTGGACGCCGCGACCGGGCGCGTGGAATGGGTGCGCTATGACCTGTTGGCGAGCAATGGCGGCGTGGGCCACCTCTACGTCAACGACGGCTGGAACTATCCATCGAACCGCGGCCAGCAGCGCACCTATCACCCGGGGCGGCTGTCGCCGGGGTACACCAGCACCACACCCTTCGCGGCAGGCAGCCAGCTCATCGCGGTGCAGAGCGACATGCCGAACTCCGGCCACTGTATCGCCACCGGCGACGTGGTGACGATGATCACCAAAGACACGCTCGGCACGGTCGCGCCGCTGCAGATGGTGGTGCGCTATGCGGCGATGGACGGCTACGATGCCATGGCCGACTCGCGCAACGGCAGCTACGACACCAAGAACGAGTACTTCGCCTTCATGGACAATCTGCCCATGGGCTTCCCCACCGCCGCCAACCGCTTCGAGCTTATCAGCTGGCCGTGCTGGAGCAGCATCGATCTGACCGGACCGGGCAACGCGCAGATGAACACCGGCGACATGCCGCGCCATTATATGCCGCGCCTCGACGCCCTGGCGCAGGGCTACGCGCCCGGCGGACCCGCGTCGCCGGCCGCACGGGTCTTCGTCGCCGCCGCAGACAGCGCGCGCGGCGGCCTGACCACCATGGCCGACGCCACCATCGACGCCCTGGTCGCGGGTCCGCTGCCCGCCAATCCCACCGCGGCCCAGACCAGCGCGCTGCTGGACAACAACCAGGGCTGGACCAACCAGGGCGGCAGCGCGCTGCTGACCGCCGACGGCAACGGCATCGGCGCCACCGTCGGCGACCTCGGCGCCTACATCCACTCCAGCGACGTGGTGTTCTCGACCCCCACCGGGCTGGCCCTGATCGGCGGCGAGGTCTTCGCCTGGGAGCGCAGCCACCTGCCCAACCCGGATGCGCGCAGCGCCAAGCTCATCGGCCGTGGCCTGCTCGGTTCGGAGAAGGTCACGCACGCCGGGCCGGAGCCGCTGCTCATCCTGCCCATCGGACCGGTGGCGCAGATCGAGGGCACCCTGCCCGAGCAGGACTTCTTCCAGCTCAGCGACCAGTTCTTCAACAACAGCCCCTCCTCGCCGGTGCTCGACGCGCCGGTGGCGATGATCTGCGACCCGGGCGGCGACCCCACCAAGGTCGAGCTCGTCCAGTTCGTCGGCCCGCGGCAGCGCGGCAACATCAATTCGTACGTCACCGCGCCATGGCTGCGCGGCCTGTACAACACCGTCAAGCAGACCTGGAGTGCGAGCGGCGGCCAGAAGCCGATCGTCATCGGCTGGTGGCCGCGCTACGCCAGCGCGCTGCCGGGGACGGGGACGACGGCGGAGCAGTTCCGTTCGCGCACCTACGCCTGGGCGGGCTTCCCATTCCGTCTGCACGATGCACGCTTCGACCGCGCCCTGCTCGCCGCCAAGAGCGCGGAAGTCGCCACCGTCAAGCTCCTCGACCCGGAGATCGGTGACGCCTTCCGCATCGAAGCGCGCGCGCTCGCCCGGGGCTTCGATTGGACGCCCGCCACCGTGATGACGCTCAACACCGCCTCGACCACCGACCAGGACGTCAGCACCGCATTCGGCCCGGCCTTCACCAACCAGGCGGTCGACGGCGCGGAACTGCGCCTGACCTGGCACTACCTCAAGAACCCCTCGGGCCTGCTGCCGGACATCGCCGCCGCCGGCAACCGCGCGCCGGTGATCGGCCCGGTGCGCCTGCGCTGCCTGGCGCCGACCGAGATCCTGTCGGTGGAGGGACAGCAGTGAGCCGCCCCATGAATTCCCACGGCGCCGCGCGCGCAGGCTTGACGCTGATCGAGATCCTGGTCTCGATCCTGATCCTGTCGGTGGTCTCGATCGCCATGATCGGCATCCTGATGGTCAGCTCGGAATTGTTCCGCCGCGGCGAGTTCAGCCGCTCGGCGAACGATGAGGCGATCGCGGTGATGGGGGCGCTGGATGATGATGTGAAGCGCATCATCCCGGTGGTGGATGGGGGGTGGCTGTATGCGGGCCTCTCGACCACTCCCAATGGCAACTGCATCCTGGGCATGGCCATCCCCAATCCCGACCCGTCGGGCATCACCAGCACCGGCACCAACGGGCGGCTGGTGGTGGCTTGGTTCGTGGATGCGCAGGACAATTTGGTGCGCGTGCAACGAGAGCTGACCACAGCGGGCACGCCTCCGGGTTTCACCGTCGAGGCCCAGCTGCTGAATGACATCGACGCGGTCATCACCTCTGGGGCCATCGGCACGAGCATGGCGACCAATGCCACGCCACCGGTGACACCGACGCAGGCGCAGATCGTCACCACCGGCTGCCTGCACTTCAGCCCCTGGCTGAGTCTGGACGATCCCACCCGCCCCACCTTCAAGCGCACGCACGACGCCAATGGCATCAACTGGGAAGATCCGTCCTGCGATTTCCTGAACGGCAACCCCAACGGTTTCGCCACCTCTCCCGGGATCCCGACGACCTCCGCAGCTGGTGGCGTGACCACCACCACCCTCACCGGCGTGATGCCGATGCCGGCCGCCATGCGCATCACCGTGGTACTGACCGGCGGCGGGCGCTTCGCGCCCAAGGGCATCCTGACCGGTCCGATCATCGGCGGTGGCGGTGGCGGTGGCGGCGGTGGCGGTGGCGGCGGTGGCCAGGTGCCGATCTCTGGCGTCGCGGTGCTGCCCACCACGCCCGGATCGATGCTGCGCATCGATCCGGATCCCAGCGGCGGCGCCGTCGCCAGCGGCAGCGAGTGGATCGAGTACAGCAACTACAGTGGCGGCAAGGCCACCATCCTGCGACGCGGCGCTCGGCGTACGAACCCGGGTGCGACCCACGCCAAGGGCGACCTGGTGCGCGTCGGCGTGACCTACAGCCTCGTACGCAGCCTGCCCCGCTGAGCGGCGGTTTCAGAACCCGCCCCTCCTGAGTCCGCTGTGACCAGCCTGCCGCACTGACCGTCGGGTTGCGCTTGTCGCCGCCGCTGCGCGCGCGAGGCTGCCCCGCGCATGGGCCCCCTCCTCGATTTCCTGCAGCTCCGCGACTTCGCGCCCAGCGATCTGCTGGTGGTGCTGTCGCTGGTGGTGCTCGAGGCGCTGCTGTCCTGCGATAACGCGGTGGCGCTGGCGGTGGTGGTGCGGCGTTTGCCGCGCGAACAGCAGGGCCGCGCGCTGCGCTACGGCATCGCCGGCGCCTATGCTTTCCTCTTCCTGGCCCTGGTCTTCGCGACCTGGATCGTCAAGCAGTGGTACCTGAAGTTCCTCGGCGGCGCCTACCTGGTGTGGCTGGCATGGAAACACTTCCGCCACGCCGGTCAGAACACCGAGACCGAGTCCGCGACCGCGCCGAAGACGACCCGGCGCATCCTCGGCCTGAGCGCGTTCTGGAGCACGGTGGTGATGGTCGAGCTGACCGACGTCGCGTTCTCGGTGGACTCGATCGCGGCCGCGGTGGCGCTGTCCGACAAGTTCTGGGTGCTGATGCTCGGCGGCATGCTCTGCATCGTCGCGATGCGCTTCGTGGCGCAGGCCTTCATCGCCCTGCTCCACCGCTTCCCCGGGCTGGAGACCGCCGCCTTCCTGGCCGTGGCGCTGATCGGCGTCAAACTGCTGATCGAGTTCCCCCTCGACGTGGTCGGCCGGCAGGCGACATTCCCGCCGCAGATCGCCTACGCCGACGCCGCTGGCTACCTCGCCGCCGCCAGACAGCACAATCCGCCGGCCGTGGCCGTACCGCACGTGGTGACCATCAACCTGAACGCCGACCCGCTGCCGGATGCGGCGCGCTTCGCCGCGCCGCGTGAATACCAGACGGCCCTCAACCACTGGATCCTGCACGGCCGCGGCTTCATCGATATCGATGAATGGGGCGCCGCGGCGATCATTCCGCTGATCTTCATGGGCGGGTTCTTCTGGAGGAGGCCGAAGAGGCTGACGGCTGGCGGCTGACGGCCGGCGGCTGAAACAGAACACCCCCGGCCTGCGGCCGGGGGTGTTCTGTTTCGTCAGCAGGCTGTCCGACTTCCGGACTTCCGGACTTCCGGACTCCCGGACGTTCTCGTTCTTACTTCGCCTTGGCGAGATTCGCCGCGGCGAAATCCCAGTTCGCGAGGCTGGCGAGGAAGGTCTCGATGTACTTCGGGCGCAGGTTCTTGAAGCTCGGGTAATAAGCGTGCTCCCAGACGTCGATGGTGAGCAGCGCGGTCTGCTTGGATTTCATCGGCAGGTCGGCATTGCCGGTTTTGGTGATCTTGAGCGTGCCGCCATCGCTGACCAGCCAGGCCCAGCCCGAACCGAACTGGGTGGTGGCGGCGGCGGTGAAGTCCTCCTTGAACTTGGCGAAGGAACCGAAGTCGCGGGTGATCGCCGCGGCGAGGTCTCCGGTCGGCTCGCCGCCGCCCTTGGGCTTCATGCTGTTCCAGTAGAAGGTGTGGTTCCAGATCTGCGCAGCGTTGTTGAACACGCCGCCGTCGCTGGACATGATGATCTCCTCCAGCGACTTGGCGGCCTCGGGCTTGCCGTCGAGCAGCTTGTTGAGGTTGACCACATAGGCGTTGTGGTGCTTGCCGTGATGGAGCTCGAGATTCTCCTTGGTCAGGTGCGGCTCGAGGGCGGCGACGTCGTAGGGCAGGGGCGGGAGGGTGAAGGGCATGGAAGGCTCCGCAGAATGGCGGTCGCGGGTTGGGCCGCGACGCCGGGGTGAAGAACGGGAACATGGTAAGAGCGGGTCGCCGGGGCGCCGGCAGGCCAGCAGCGCCCCCAGGGAGCGCCGCAGCAGGGTCCGACGCGCCGGCCGAACGGGTGCTGATGTTCGACCTGCGCAGCTGGCTCTCAAGACCGGGATCCTGGAATCCGAGCCCTCCTTGCTGGCATTCTGGAATTATTCCCGCAGTCTGGCCGACATGGACGCCCTCGCCCCCAATCTGCGCCGGCTGCGCAAGCAGGGTAAATTCACCCAGGCCCAGCTCGCCGACCTCGCCGGCCTGCCGCGCGCGACGCTCGCGACCATGGAGCAGGAGGGCGCCAATCCCGGGATCCACGCCGTGCTGGCGGTGGCCAAGGCGCTGGGCGTCAGCCTCGACGAGCTGCTGGTGCTACCGCCCGAGCACCGCCACTACCATGTCGCGCCCGCGGAGATGCAGGAGTACCGCGCCGAAGCCGGCCGCTATGTCGCGCGCCTGGTCTCGCCGATCACGTCGAAGGGCGTGCAGATCCACCACGTGACCATGCAGCCGGGTTGCGTCAGCGTCGGCCGGCCGCATCCCATCGGAGCCCAGGAGTTCTACTACGGCCTGACCGGCACCTCGCTGCTGATCATCGAGGACGAGAGCGTCGAGGTGCGCACCGGCCATCTGGTGCAGTTCCCCGGGCACCGCCGCCACGTCTACCGCAATCCGGATCAGCGGACGGTGGCGACGGCGATATCGACGGTGGTGTTCAGGATGGGGTGAAAGGGACGGCTGACGGCTGACGGCTGACGGCTGACTGCGGACTGCGGACTGCGGACTGCGGACCTTGGACCTCGGACATCAGACAGCGGACGCGGACATCAGACAGCCTGACAGCTGGATAAAACAGGAGACGCGGAGGCGCGGAGGGGAGAGGAGGAGAATTGGAGGGGCTTTCTCCATCGGTGTGGCGGAATCGCATCGCTGCCTTGCCAAAGTGGGTCTGCCTGCACGCCTCCCCTACGAACGCATGCACGCGACCCGGTCGTCCCGTCCTCCCCCAGCTTGCTCTGTCCGCGCCTTCCATCCTCCCGGCCGTCACCCGCTCCGCTCCCCTCCTCCGATCTCCGCGTCTCCGTGCCCTCCTGTTTTATCCGGCTGTCCGGGAGTCCGGGAGTCCGGGAGTCCGGAAGTCCTGGCATTGGCATCCATACATTCCATGGGCTACACTGACGGGTCGCATCCCATCTGCTGGCAGCGGAGAGCATCATGCCCAAGAAGATCCTGGTCGTCGACGATTCCGCGATGATGCGCAAGATCATCATCAAGAACATGCGCGACTGCGGCTTCGCCATCGATCCGCAGGAAGCGGGCGACGGCGTGGAGGCGGTCAAGATCTTCGCCGCGGGGGGCATCGAGGCGGTGTTCACCGATTGGAACATGCCCAACATGGATGGGCTGACGCTGGTGAAGGAGATCCGCAAGCTCGATCCGCAGAAGAAGATCCCGATCATCATGATCACCACCGAGGTGACCCCGGACAAGGTCAAGGAAGCGGTCCTGGCCGGCGCCACGAACTACATCGGCAAGCCGTTCACGCCCGAGAAGCTCAAAGAGAAATTCGAGAAGTACCTGATCTGAGCGTGCGCCGCCAAGCGAACGCTGCCGCAGCCACACCGGCGATCCGTCGTGCGGTCCGGCGGTGCGGGACGCCGCCAGTGCGGCCGCCACCAAACCACTGAAGTATTTCCGCCTCTTGCCAGGCCGGCCGGCGGAGCGGTGCCGTCAACCGTCCCTCCCTGTTGCCGCCGATTTCCGCCCACGGGCGCGAGGGCCGTGGCCTTCGCCGTTACCGGCCCGACCCGCACGCTGCTGACCGTGGTGGAACCGCGCGACCTGCGCTGCGGAGGTGCCGCAACGCCACCTGCGACACGACGCTCGCATGCAGGTGTATAAGGTTTCTACCGTCACGTATTCCCCTGCCGGACTCCAAGGGGGCAGCGACTTACGTCCCGAAAAATATATCCGACTCCTGTTGTCCCCTGAAACCATCGTCGTCGTTGTTAAGCCTTCGTTGACTTCGTAACGATCCCGGCGGTATCCTGCCGAGCTTCTCCGGTCGTCCCAATCGCCGTCATCCGGACCAAGAAACCATGGCTGACAGCGATTTCCTGAACGAGTTCGTGGTCGAGGCGCGCGAACACCTCGAGAACGGCGAAGCGTGCCTGCTGCGCCTGATCGGCGATCCGACCGACCACGAGGCGGTGCAGGCCTGCTTCCGCACCGTGCACACCCTCAAGGGCCTGGCCGGCTTCCTCTCGCTCGAGCGCGTCCAGGCCGTCGCGCACGCCGCCGAGCAGGTGCTCGACCGGCTGCGCACCGAGCCCACACCCTGCACGCCGGCCCAGGGCGATGCGCTGCTGCTGACGATCACCCGCCTGCGCGAACTGGTGGATGGCCTGGAGAGCGGCGCCCCGCCGCCGGAGGACGACCGCGAGCTCATCGCGCTGCTCGAGGCGACCAACCACGCGAGTGGCCGGACAGCCCCCGAGAAGGACCCCTACCAGCCCAGTCCCGGGGCGAGCCAGCGGCAGGAGGCGACCTCGCGGCGCTTCCGCAACCAGGGCCCGCAGGCGGCTCCGCGCACCCCGGTGATCGTGGCCGCGCCATCGACGCCGGTGATGACGGCAGCTCCGGTGGTGACGGCACCATCCGACGCGGCGCAGGGGATGAGCATCGACACCATTCTCGGCGAACTGATCGGCATGGCGGCGGACGATCTCATGGGCATCACCCGCGTGCTCATGGACCTCGACGGTCTCGCCGGCGCCTGGCCGCAAGGCGCGCGCACGCTGCTCATGGCGATGAAGGGGCTCGGCGACCGCATGCTGGAAGGCAAGCTCGGCGCCGAAGGCCTGGCGCAGATCCTCGCCCACGCCGAGCGCCTGCCCGCGGCCGTCGCGGGCGAGGGTG
>JACDGQ010000689.1 GCA_013821615.1 Planctomycetota bacterium | reverse complement strand
CCGCCACGCCCTGCTCACACCGCTGCTGGCGGCCGGTCTCGCGGGCCCACTCGCCGCCGCCGATGCGCCGCTCGAGCCCTCGCAATTCCTGCCCCCCGCGGCGGTCGCCACGCTGCGCCTCAACAACCTGCCGCGCTCGCAGACGCGCTTCGCCGGCACGCCCTTCGCCAAGCTCCTCGCCAGCGGCTGGGGCAAGCTGCTCAGCAGCCACGTCGAGAGCGGGCTCCAGGACCTCGCCAAGCAGGGCAACGATGTCGGGCCGATCCTGCGCTCCCTGACCGCGGCGACCGTCGGCATCGCGCTGCCCGCCAAGGACCAGCAGGACTTCGCCGGCGCGCTGCTGCTCACCGGCGATGCGGCGCCGCTCAAGGCCATGCTGACCAAGGTGGTCGGTGCCGAGCCGACCCTGGCCGCCGGCAATCCGACCTGGGTGGTGGGCGGCGGCCAGCTCACCGCTTTCGGCCAGCTCTTCGCCTACGCCTCGGCCCCCGCCGGCGGCGGCCTGGTCAAGGCGGTCGTGCCGCGCTCGCCCGCCACCCCGGCCGTCCATCCCGAGGCCTGTCTCGAAGGCGTCATCGACGTCAAGGCCTTCGCCGAATTCCTGCGCTCCACCGGCACGCCGAACAGCCTGAGCGTCGGCTCGGGCATGATCGACCGCCTCGCCTTCTCGCTCGCCCTGGACCCGATCGGCATCCGCGAGCACTGGGACATGCCCTTCGCCGCCGCGCACGCCGCGGTGCTGGCGCCGCTGGTCGCGCCGCCGGCCAATCTCGACCTGCTGCGCAGCCTGCCCGCCACGACGCTCTTCGCCCTGACCGTGCACGTCGACGCCAAGCAGTCGGCGCAGGAGCTTGAGATCGCCAAGGCCGACATCGACGACGCCCAGCTCGGCAAGATCGACGCGGTGCTCGCCCAGGTGGGGCTGCCGCCCTACCTCGAGCTGGTCAAGGCGATCGACGGCGACGTGCTGGTGTTCTGCGAGGAGGGGGTGCCCTTCCCCACCGGCACACTCGCGCTCGGCATCGCCGCCGAGACCGCGACCAAGCTGCTCGCCACGCTCAAAGAGAAGGCCAATCTGCAGGACATGGGCGACGGCACGTTCTCCGGCCTGGTCGGCGTGGTGCAGCTCCAGGCCGCCTATCAGAAGGGCCAGCTCATCCTCACCACCAATCCCAGCGGCATCGCCGGCTTCGCCGCGCGCCAGGCCGGCTTCGCCGATCAACCCGAGATCAAGTCGGCGTTCGCTGAGCTGAAGCCCGGCGCGGTCGGGGTCGGCGTCAGCCGCACCGGTGCGACCTATGCCGCGTTCGCGCAGCTCGCCCTGACCTTCGCGGCGATGGCCGGCGTCGACCCCAAGTACATGACCATGCCCCAGGACCTGCGCGCCGCTGGGCGCTATGGCTTCCTCTCCTACCAGCGCACGCCCAAGGGCTACACCCTCGATGCGGGCGGCCTGCTCGGTGGCGTGGTCGGCATGTACTCGATGCTCGGCGGATCGGCTGCCGGCATGTACTTCTACACCATGGAGCAGCTCAACGGCATGCGCGCGGCGCCGGCCCAGCCGCCGCCCGGCAAGCCCGCCAAGGACCCGGAGCAGGTGTTCTGAACGTGCCCGTGCGACCCGCACCGCTCCGGGAGTGGACCCTCAGCCGCGAACTCGCCCCGCCGGTGGCCTTCACCGGCAGACTCCTGCGCAGCGTCGATGGCCGCACGTTCATCACCACGTGGGACAAGCTGGTCGGCAAGCAGCGCCACCACCAGATCTCGCTGTTCGAGACCAGCGAGGGCCGCCACCTGCTGTACGTGACCTTCAGCGCGCGCGGCGTCTGGGAATACAGCCACAAGCTGGTCATCCCGCTGAACCACCTGGGCGAGATCGCCGCGACCCTGGCCGGCTACATCCGCGAATTCACGGTCGCGGTGCAGTCCTCGCCCGGCCTCTCCGCCACCGAGCGCGCCAGCGCCGCCGAGGTCATCGCCAGCCGCTTCGCACGCCTCTCAGAACGCCTGCAGCTCGCCATCGGCGCCTGCACGGTGAAGATCGATTGATCCGGAGAGAGAACAGGAGGCGCGGAGGCGCGGAGAGCGGAGGAGGACAGCGCAGTGCTCGATCGAGCCCCGACGGCGCGCGTTTTCCCCAGCGCTGGGACAGCTAGGTCCCTCGCGGCGCTCGCGAGGTCCGTGTCAGAGAAGGCGGGTCAGGGTTCCTTCGCCTCTTCCGGTCTCCGCGCCTCCGCGTCTCCTGTTCTCTCCATCGGGTCCGTGGGTCCGTAGATCCGCTGAAAACGACAACGCCCCTGGCCATGCGGCCAGGGGCGTTGCGCGTTCAGCGGGATCCGCTTCCGGTCAGAACAGCGTGGTCACCACGAACAGGTCGTTGGCACGCAGTTCCAGCAGTTCCATGGTCGCGAACATGATCGCGGCGACCCAGGCCAGGAAGGTGATGATCACCAGCCACGAGAACGACTTGTCTTCTTCCATGCTAGCCTCGCTCGCTAAGGGTGGTGGCTCAG
>JACDGQ010000688.1 GCA_013821615.1 Planctomycetota bacterium | reverse complement strand
GCGCCACCCCGGCCAGCCCGCGCCCGGCCTCATCGTCGATCAGCGCCACCGCCACGCCCGCGGCCGCGAGCGCGGCAGTGGTCGCGGCGCCCACCTCGTAGTGGTCGATGGCCACCACCGTGGCGGCGCTGTGCGCCTGGGCCTCGCGCACCAGGGCGTCGGCATCGAGCGTCGCGGGCAGCACCAGCGTGGCGAGACCGCGCCACGCCCAACCATGGGTCGAGCCGGGCAGGTCGCGGCAAGCCATCAGCACCGTGCTGCCGCGCGCCACCAGCGCCTGGGCGAGGGCGGCGCAGCGCACCTGATGTCCGGCGCCGATGGCGGTCGCGCCGTCGGCGACGATCAGCACGGACGCGCTCACGTGGTCTTCTGCGCGACGTGCCCGTTGATCGCGGCCCAGTCGGGATGGCGGTCGAGGGCGGCGAGAACCGCAGCGCAGTCGAAATGCGGGTCCCGGGCGTACAGCTCGTCGTAGATGAGCGCGGCGAAGCGCAGGTCCTCCGGCGTGTCGACCGTCCAGCGCAGCGCCGACAGGTCGCGCTCCTGGCGCACCGAGCGCAGGCGGAAGCGCTCCGGCTGGCGGTAGAAGAACGGCGTGACGTGCTCGCGATCGTAGGTCGAGTCCGCCTCGCGCTGCGCGGTCTCCAGCGCGGCGCGGCTGAAGACCTCGACGTCGAGGCCGCGCGGCCAGCTGCGCTCGCGGGTGTTCGAGGCGTAGTCGCAGTCCGCGCGGTGCGCCTGGAAGTCGGCGACCACCAGGCCGAGCACCTGCGGAGAGAGCAGCGGGCAGTCGGCCGTGACGCGCACCACGCTGTCGCATTCCGCGGCCTGCGCCGCCTGGTGATAGCGCGCCAGGACGTCGTCGACCGGTCCGCGCACCACCGCCGCGCGCCCATCCGCGGCGACGCAGCGCGCCAGCGCGTCATCGCCAGGCAGGGTGGTGGTGGCGAGGATGACGCGGTCGACGCCGGGCGCGCGCATGGCGCGCGCGATGACGTGCAGGACCATGGGCACGCCGGCGAGCGGCATGAGCACCTTGCCCGGCAGCCGGCTGGAGCCCATGCGCGCCTGGATCACCACTGCAGTAGTGGACATGGCCTCAGCGCGTCGCGCCCGCGACCACCGGGATGGGCTGGCCGTCCATGCCGATGCCGGCGAGCAGGCCGCGCAGGCCCGCGACGTCGAGCCACTGGGTGTTGGTGTCGGACATGTAGGTGAAGCCGTCGGGCAGGACGCGCCCGCCGATGCCCCTGAGACGGTCGTAGGACGCCATGCGCCGGCTCGCTACCGCCTCGGGGGCGATCGCGTAGCAGTCGTCGAACTCGAGGCTGTGGCGCGCGTCGTCCTCGCCGATCATCAGCTCGTGGAGCTTCTCGCCGGGGCGGATGCCGATGGGGTTGGTCTTGAGGCCGGGCGCGATCGCCTCGGCGAGGTCGAGGATCTTCATGCTCGGGATCTTGGGCACGTAGATCTCGCCGCCGAGCATGCGCCCGAAATTGGCGATGACGAAGTCGACGGCGTGCGGCAGGGTGATCCAGAAGCGCGTCATGCGCGGGTCGGTGATGCTCAGCTCCTTGGCGCCGGCCGCGACCATCTCGCGCCAGCGCGGCACGATCGAGCCGCGGCTGCCGAGCACGTTGCCGTAGCGCACCACGCTGAACTTGGGCACGCCCCGCTGCCCGACGTAGGCGTTGCCCGAGACGAACAGCTTGTCCGAGCACAGCTTGGTCGCGCCGTACAGGTTGATCGGGTTGGCGGCCTTGTCGGTCGACAGCGCGATGACCTTCTCGACGCCGCGCTCGATGGCCGCGTCGACCACGTTCATGGCGCCGTGGATGTTGGTCTTCACGAACTCGGTGGGATTGTACTCCGCCGCCGGGACCTGCTTGAGCGCGGCCGCGTGCACCACCAGGTCGACGTCGCGGAAGGCGCGCAGCAGGCGCTCCTTGTCGCGCACGTCGCCAAGGAAGTAGCGGATCTTCTCGTGGTCGAAGACTCCGCCGGACTGGCGCATCTCCCACTGCTTGAGCTCGTCGCGGCTGAAGACGATGACCTTGCGCGGATTGTGCTCGGTCAGCGCCTTCTTGATGAAGCACTTGCCGAAGCTGCCTGTACCCCCGGTGACGAGGATGGTCTTGTCCTGCAACGGAAACGTGGTGTTCATGGATTCCCTTTGGCTGTCGCCGGGCTCAACGCACCACGCGTGCCATTGCCGCCGCCCCCTCCAACCGTCCCACCGAGACCGTGCAGCCAGACGCAGACGCGCTCCTGCTCGTCGGCGGTCAGGTCCGGCCAGCACGGCAGGCTGACCAGGCCGGCATAGGCGCGATCGGCCCCGGCGAGGTCGCCGGCGCGCCGCGCCGCGGCCAGCACCGGCTGGTGGTGGAGCGGGATGTAGTGGACCATCGGCGCGATGCCCGCCGCCGCGGCGCGGCGGAACAGCTCACGGCGGTCGAAGCCGAGGCTCACGAAGTCGAGCTGGGCGGTGGCGAGGTGCCAGAACGGGTCCTGCCC
>JACDGQ010000687.1 GCA_013821615.1 Planctomycetota bacterium | reverse complement strand
CCACCGCCGCCGCGGAGGAGCAGGCGATCGCGCTCGCCGAGTTCCTGCGCGGCAACCTGCACGCCGGCTACCGCGGGCCGGTCAACGCCAACATCCTCAAGGTCGAGGGCGTGCAACTCGCCGCGATCGGCACGGTCGACGCCGACGGGCCCGGCACCAGCGCGGTGGTCTTCGACGACCCCGACAGCGGCATCTATCAGAAGTGCGTGATCCGCGACGACCGCCTGATCGGCGTCATCATGCTCGGCGACACCGCCCTGTTCTCCGACTACCGCGACCTGGTCGCGAGCGGTTGCGAGCTGGAGGAGCGCCGCGCCACCCTACTGCGCCCTGGCGGCGAGATCCGCCGGGTCGAGGGCCCGCTGGTGTGCAGCTGCAACCAGGTCGGTGCGGACACCATCGCGCGCGCGGTGCGCGCGTAGTCCGCCGCCGGCCCCTGCGAGCTGCAAGCGGTGTGCGCGGCGACGCGCGCGGGGACCTCGTGCGGCAGCTGCCGACCCGAGGTCCAGAAGCTGATGCAGACCCACGCCGCGCCGCCCGCGGCCGCGGCCCTGGCCTGACCACGGCCGCTCACCATGGTCAGCACCCGCCTGCTGCCGACCCTGCCCGCGCCGCACGCGGCGAGCGCCACCGCCGGCATGACCAAGCGCTACCTGGTGGCGCTCGGCTTGGTCGCGCTGCTCTCGACCGCGGCGTTCATCAGCCTCTACCAGACCATCGCCACCCAGGACACCGCCGCGGCGATCGTCAACTACAGCGGCAAGCGCCGCTACACCTCGCAGCGCGCCGCGCTCTACGCCACCCGGCTGGTCGCCGGTCCGGACGCGGCCGCGCGCGCCGCGGCGCGTCGCGAGATGCTCGCCAGCATCGAGACCATGGAGGCCGCGCACCTCGGTCTGCTGCGCGGCAACGAGCGCCTGCACCTGCCCGGCAACCCCTCGCCGGCGCTCGCCGCGATCTACTTCGCCGGGCCGCAGCCGCTCGACGGCCTGGTCAGGGAGTACATCGCCCGGGTGCGCGCGCTGGCCGCGGCCCCGGACGCGCAGCTGGTCGCGGGCGATCCCGACCTCGCGTGGATCCTGGCGGTGGCGCCGGGCGCGCTGCTCGATGCCCTCGACGGCGTGGTCGCAGCCTATCAGCGCGAGAGCGAGCAGGAGATCGCCCGCCTGCAGGAGACCGAGACCTGGGTGTTCCTCGCCACCCTGGTGGTGCTCGGCTTCGAAGCGCTGGTGATCTTCCGGCCGATGGTGCGACGCGTGCAGGAGGAGCGCGGCAAGCTCGCGCACGCCGAGGCCTATAACCGCTCGATCCTGGCCAGCAGCTACGACGGCATCGTCACCATCGACCGCCACGGCGACATCGTCTCGGCCAACCCCGCGGTCGAGAAGATGTTCGCGCTGCCGGCGGACGAGGTCGTCGGCCGGCCCTTCCGCCAGTTCCTCGCCCCCGGCGACGGCGGCGAGGTCCACGAGCCGTGGGCTGATCCGGCCGCGGGCGTGCGCACCCTGACGACGCGGCGGCGCGATGGCACGACCCTGACCCTCGATGTCGCCTTCAGCAGCATGACCCTCGATGCCGACCACCTGGTGGTCGCGGCGATGCGCGAGAGCACCGCGCAGCTGCTGCGCTGCGTCCGCGACCTCGAGCGCCGCAACCAGGAGCTCGACCAGTTCGCCTTCGTCGCCTCGCACGACCTCAAGGCGCCGCTGCGCGCCATCGCCAACCTCGCCACCTGGATCGAGGAGGACGCGCGCCGCGGCGGCGGCAACCCCGACCCCGCCCATCTCGACCTGCTGCGCGGCCGGGTGCGGCGCCTCGAGTCGCTGATCGACGGCATCCACCAATACGCCACCGCCACGCGCCCCGAGCACCACTGGCACGAGGTCGACACCGCCGCGCTGGTACGCGAAATCTGCGACGAGCACAACCCGGGGGACCGCTTCGCCATCACCATCGCCGCCGGGCTGCCGCAGCTGACGACCGACCGCACCCGGCTGTGGCAGGTGTTCGCCAACCTCATCGGCAACGCCATCAAGCACCACCACCGGCCGGCCGGCGGCATCGCCGTCAGCGCGCGCGACGTGGGGGAGCGCTGGGAATTCGCGGTCGCCGACGACGGCCCGGGCATCGCGCCGGAGTACCACGACAAGATCTTCGTGATCTTTCAGACGCTGGTGCCCAAGGACGTCAAGGAAAGCCTCGGCCTGGGCCTGGCGCTGGTGAAGAAGCTGGTGCGCGAAGAGGGCGGCGAGATCACCCTGGACTCCGCCGAGGGCCGCGGCGCGACCTTCCGTTTCACCTGGCCGAAGGTGCCGCGCGAGGCGCCGACGTGAGCCCGCACGCCACCGGTGAACGAGCGCCCCTCGACCTGCTGCTGGTCGAGGACGACGAGGTCGACGTGCTGGCGATGCGCCGCGCGCTGCTGCAGTGCGCGCTGCCGCACCGCCTGCACGTGGCCAGCGATGGGCAGGCGGCGCTGGCCGTGCTGCGCCGCCGCCCGGTCGCGTCCGGGTCGCGCTGGC
>JACDGQ010000686.1 GCA_013821615.1 Planctomycetota bacterium | reverse complement strand
CAGCCGCTGCCGCACGACGCCGCCTGGCAGGTGCGCGACATGCGCCGCCGTCTCGAAGAGAGCGTCGCCGGGCGCGACCACCTCAAGCGCGGCTGGGGCGGCTATGTCGACCACGAGTTCATCGCCCAGCACCGCTGCCTGGGCCTGGCGCCCGCGCTGCTGCCGCCGGGCACGCCGATCGCCGGCATGTTCGCGCGCCTGGCCGAGCTCGGCCGCATCCCGGTGGAAGCCGCCAGCGAGCTCACCCGTGGGCTGCGGCTGCTGCGCTTCGCCGAGGCGCGCATGCGCCTGTCGGCGGGCAAGGCGATCAGCAGCCTGCCCACCGACGCCACCAACCGCACGCGCATCGCCAGGCTCTGCGCCTTCCCGGATCTCGCCGCGTTCGACCTCGCCCTGCACCTGGCGCGGGAGGGCGCGCGGAGCTGGTTCGACCGCTTGATGGTGTGAGGCGGCGCGTCCGCTACGCTCCGCCCAGCATCCTGTCCGCAACTGATCACCGCATGGAGGCCACCATGTCCGCAATCCACCGCATCTCCGCCGTGCTCGCCGTCCTCCTGCTCTCCGCCCTTGCCGTCGCCTGGTCGGCAGAGGGCCAGCCGCTGCGCATCGGCCTGATCCTTGCCGGCTCGGCCAGCGATGGCGGCTGGAACCAGCTCGCCAAGGAGGGCATGGCCGCGGCGCAGCAGCAGCTCGGGGCCAAGGTCACGGTGGTGCAGAAGGTCAGCGGCGACAAGGCCGGCGACGAGCTGCGCGCCTGCGCCGCGGACGGCTGCGACCTGGTGATCGCGCATGGCTACGAGTTCCTCAACCCCGCCGCGGAGTTCGCGCGCAGCACTCCGAAGATGCGCATCGCGGTCAGTGGCGCCGACGTCGCCAAGCCGGGCATCGTGACCATCGACTTCGACCTCTCCCAGGCCTCGTACCAGCTCGGCGTGGTCGCCGGCAAGCTGACCCGCAGCGGTCACCTCGGCTTCATCGGCGGCGCCAGGTTCCCCTCGGTGCTGGCCTGCTACCGTGGCTTCCTCGCCGGTGCGCGCAGCGTGCGCCCGGACGCGACCGTGGCCGACGCCTACACCAGCTGGGACCAGCCGGCGCTGTCCAAGTCGCAGGCCGAGGCCTTCTTCAACGCGGGCATCGACGTCATCTACCACGACGTCGACGCCGCCAGTCGCGGCATCTTCGAGGCGGTCGCCGAGCGCAACGCCGCCAACCCCACGGCCAAGGTCTGGGTGTTCGGCTCGGTCGCCGACCAGAACGCCAACACGGTGTGCCCCGAGGCGACGCCCGCGAGCGCGGTGATCCGCCTCGACCAGACTTTCCTGCGCATCGCGCGCACGGTGCAGGCCGGCACCTTCACTGCGGGTCTGCTGCGCGAGAACCTCGCCACCGGTACCTGTGTGGCCGTGCTGAATCCCAAGCTGGTCGGCACGGTCATTCCGGCGGACTGGGGACTGCTGGTCGAAACCGCGGGCAAACAGCTGCTCAGCGGGACGCTGGTCATCCCGGAGAAATGAGGGGGCAGGGCGAACGGGGCAGTGCGGAGTGCGGGGTGCGAGGTGCGGAGTGCGGAGAACGAGTCGGCAATGACCATCGCAGTGCGTGACGTCCTGGGGAACATCGAGCGATGCGGAGCGGAGGCGCACTCCGCACTCCGCACTCCGCACTCCGCACCTGCCTTCCTTCGTCCCGCACCCGCCTTCCATCACCCCGCACCTGCCGTCCCTGCCCATTCCGCCATCGCGCGATGATAAAGCTCTCCGGCATCAGCAAGGCCTTCAACGGCATCCCCGCTCTCACCGACGTCTCCCTGCACGTCGCGGCCGGCAGCATCCACGGCCTGCTCGGCGAGAACGGCGCGGGCAAGTCGACGCTGATGAACATCCTGTTCGGCCTGGCGCAGCCCGATGCCGGGACCATCGCGGTGGCCGGCACGCCGGTGCGCATCGCCTCGCCGCGCGCGGCGCGGGCGCTCGGCATCGGCATGGTCCACCAGCACTTCAAGCTGGTGCCGACGCTCAGCGTGCTCGACAACCTCGCGCTCGCGACGTTGTCCGGGGTGGGCGCCTTCGACCGTAGCGCGCTCGCCTATCGGGTCGCCGGCATCGCCGCGGCGCTGGGTTGGAAACTCGACCTGGCGGCGCTGGTCGGCGGGCTGTCGGTCGGCGCGCAGCAGCGCGTCGAGATCGTCAAGGCGTTGGTCGGCGCGGCCGTTCCGGACGGAGCGGGGCGCGCCGGCGCGCCGCGCGCGTTGATCCTGGACGAACCCACCGCGGTGCTCGCCCCGCAGGAAGTCGAGGCCCTGCTGCCGGCGGTGCGCGCGCTCGCCGCGCAGGGCACCGCGGTGGTGTTCATCAGTCACAAGCTCGCCGAGGTCGAGCAGCTGTGCGACGCGGTCAGCGTCCTGCGCCGTGGCCGCGTGGTGCACAGCGGGCCATTGCCCGGACCCAGCCGCGCTGACCTCGCGGAGCGCATGATCGGCGGTGCGGTGGCGCTGCCGCAGCGCGCGCCGCAGCCGGCGCCGGAC
>JACDGQ010000685.1 GCA_013821615.1 Planctomycetota bacterium | reverse complement strand
ACCTCCCCCCATTCGGACTACCCTAGGGTGTGCTTTACCTCGCCAGCCGCAGTCCGCAGCGCGCCATGCTCCTCACCCGGGCGGGGGTCGCCTTCCAGGTGGTCGGTTCACGCTGCGACGAAGAGCGCATCCGTCTGCCGCAACCGCAGATGCTGGCCATCGAGCGCGCCCGCGCCAAGGCCCGCGAAGCCGTCCTCGACCCCACGCAACTGGGCGGGCAGCCGTGCATCGCCGTCGGCGCCGACACCGTGGTCGCGCTCGGCCAGGAGGTGTTCGGCTCCCCCGCGGATCGCGCCGACGCGCGCGCCACCCTCACCCGCCTGCAGGGCACCACCCACCAGGTCTTCACCGGCCATGCCTGCACGGCCTTCGCCGCCGACGGCAGCCAGCTCACCGAGGCGGTGGCCCTGGCCTCGGCGCGCGTGACCATGCGCGCGCTCACAGCCGCCGAGATCCAGGCCTACGTCGACAGCGGCGAGAGCGACGGCCGCGCCGGCGCCTACGCCATCCAGGAGACCGGCGACCGCTTCGTCACCGACCTCCAGGGCGGCTGGGATACCGTGGTCGGGCTCAACGTCGCCATCCTCCTGCGCCTCCACCAGCAATGCCTGGACGCGCTCGCCGTCGGACCGCACCCATGATCGCCATCGTCTCGGACCTCCATTCCAACCTCGAGGCGGTCGAGGCGGTGATGGATCACTGCCTGAAGCTGGGCGTGAAGGAGTTCCTGTGCCTGGGCGACGTCATCGGCTACGGCCCCGATCCGCTGGCGGTGACGCGCATCGCGCAGAAGACCTTCAACGTCTCGCTGATGGGCAACCACGAGGAGGCCCTGGTCACCGGCAAGCACCGCTTCAACCCCCTCGCCGCGCGCGCCATCGACTGGACGCGCAGCGTACTCGCCGGCACCACCGGCCCCGACGCCGCGATCCCCTGGTTCAAGGAGCGCACCCCCTTCGTGCTCAAGGGCAACCTGCTGCTGGTCCACGGCTCGATCTACGACCCCGTCCACGACTACGTCGACGAGCCGGAGAATCCCGTCGAAGCGCAGCAGATGATCGAGACCCTGAGCCGCGACTTCTCCGGCTTCGACATCTGCTTCGCCGGCCACAACCACACCCCCTTCCTGGCCACCACGCTCGGCATCATGGTGCCGCACGACGGCCACCGCACCTTCCGCGTCCCCAAGGGCCACAAGGCCTACGTCTGCGTCGGCTCGGTCGGCCAGCCGCGCGACCGCGACAACCGCGCGAGCTTCGCCACTCTGGACGGCGACCACCTGACCTTCCACCGCCTGAAGTACGACTTCCAGCGCACCCAGGACAAGATCATCAGCGCCGGCCTCAGCCGCTTCCTGGCGGAGCGGCTCGAACAGGGGATGTAAGGCGCCTCCGGCGCAGACGCGAGACCATAGACCTGTGCCCCATGCTGGTCTCGGAGCCTCGCCAACGGTCCCGTCCCACGATCGCGGTTCTCGCGCGTATTTCGGGACTCGCGTTCGCGCCACGGTATCAAGACCTCGGGTCTCGGGTCCAGCGTTGAGCGTCTCCAAGACGCGGCCCTGACTTGCGCCCGTCCGCGCTGGTCCACCATGCCGTCGCAACGCCAAGGAGATCACGGCATGGAGCGCTGTCCGCTCGGACTGGTGGGCTGGGGTACGGTTGGTGGCGGCGTGGTCGAGATCCTCGAACGCGACCCCGAACTGTTCCGCGCGCGCTGCGGGCTCGAGCTGCACCTGCGCACCATTGTCACGCGCACCCCCTCGCGGCCGCGGGGCCGCACCCCGGCCGGGGCCACGGTCACCGATCGGCTCGACGCCATCCTCAACGATGCCGAGATCCGCACCGTCATCCACCTGGTCGGCGGCACCACGGTCGCGCGCGACATCGCCCTCGCCTGCCTGGCCGCCGGCAAGCACGTGGTCACGGCCAACAAGGCCATGCTCGCCGTCCACGGTGACGAGCTCTTCGCCGCCGCCGCCGCCCATGACGTCAGTATCGCCTTCGAGGCGGCGGTGGCCGGCGGCATCCCGGTCATCGCCGCCCTGCGCGATGGCCTGGTCGCCAACCGCATCGAAGCGATCTCCGCCATCCTCAACGGCACCTGCAACTTCATCCTCACCAAGATGGAGGAGGAAGGCCGCAGCTACGCTGAAGCCCTGGCCGAGGCTCAGCGCCTGGGCTACGCGGAGGCGGATCCCACCCTCGACGTCGACGGTACCGATACGGCGCACAAGCTCGCCATCCTGGCGCGCATCGCCTTCCATACGCGCATTCCGATAGAGAACGTTCGCATTGAGGGAATCCAAAATATTACTTTCCAGGATATCGCATCTGCTAAGACCATGGGAGCCCGGATCAAGCTGCTCGCAGTCGCCAAACGGCGTCCGGAGGGGCTCGAACTGCTGGTGGCCCCCACCCTGGTTCCCATCGAACATCCGCTTTCGTCTGTAAGTCGAAATTACAACGGTATTTACATCGTTGGGTCCGCCGCTGGTCCGACCTTGCTCGTCGGCCAGGGTGCAGG
>JACDGQ010000684.1 GCA_013821615.1 Planctomycetota bacterium | reverse complement strand
CCGCTCGCCGAACCGGCGGCGCCAGCCGACGCGCTGGGCAACGGCGTGGCGCGGCTGCTCAGCGCCACGCCGCTCGGCGGCGCGGGCGACGACGAGGTGGTCGCGGTCGGCATCGCGCCCGACTGGTCGGTGCTGGTCGCGGGCAACTGCGTCGACCTGCCGCTGGCTGGCGTGGCGGACGCGCTCATCGGCCCGGCCGGCACGCGCGTAGAGCCGCCGCCTGCGGATCCCAAGACCAAGGGCCGCCCGCAGCCGAGCAGCCACGGCTACATCCTGCGCCTCGCCAGCGACGGTCGCAAGGCGCTCGCGCTGACCCGCTTCGGCTACGGCGCCGCGACCATCCAGCAGCTGCGCAGCGACGACCAGGGCGCGGTCTACATCGCCGGCACCAACCTCATCGGCGCGGCGCTCGCCCCCGGCGCGACGCCCGGGCGCTTCGTCGCGAAGCTCGCGCCCGACCTGCGCTCCTTCGTGTGGCTGCTGCCGGTCGATGGCCTCAGCGATTTCGCCATCGACGGCAATGGCGACGTGGTCGCGCTCGCCGGCAAGGCGCTGACCCGCTACGCCGCCGGCGGCGGCAAGCCGCTATGGACCGCGACCTGGGCGACGCACGGCGACAACCGACCCGGCGCGATGACCCTGGCGAGCGGCACCGGCATCGCGGCGGTGGTCGGCTATGGCATGACCAAGACCGGGCACGAGCCCTACAAGGATCCGTACGCCTACGCCTTCGACCGCGCCGGCAAGCAGGTGTGGGCGGCGTGGAATCCGGACCCGACGAAGGAGTGCGACGCCAAGTTCGGCGGCAACGGCCTGATGGCCGACACCACCGGCCACGCCGCCGCGGCGACCAGCGACGGCAAGATCATGCTCATGCTCTACGCCGACGGCGGCAACACCGTGTGCATGCGCGATCCCGCCGATCCCGGGCAGCCGCTCGATCCGGCGGTGCTCGCCGGCGTCCACCAGGCGGGCGCGGGCTACGGCTTCAAGGGTGCGAGCAAGACCAGCGTGATCGTGCGCTTCGACGCGGCCAGCGGGCGGATCGAGAAGAGCACCTGGATGAGCGCGTGGCTGAATCCCCAGCACGCCAACGGGCTGTCCATCGATGGCGCCGCCGGGGACGTGCGCGGCACCGCGGTGGTTGGAAACAGCGCCAATGGCTGCCCGCTCAAGGACCCGTGGTATCCGTTCATCGAGGGCACCTACCGCGGTGGCGGCTTCCTCGCGCTCTTCGACCGCGGCTTTGCGCTGCAGCAGTGCGGCTACTTCGCGCATTCCCACCTCGCAGCCATCGCCATGCGCGGCGACTGCGTCGTGGTCGGCGGGTCGGTGCGGCCGGACGCCGGTCCGGACCGCGAGAAGGATCCGCTCAAGCTGCATCACGCGGTGCAGGCGAAGCTCGGCGGCGATCAGGATGGCTACGTCGTGGTGCTGCGCCGTGAACGCTGACCGCCGTCGCCCAAGCTGATTCAGCGGCCAGGCACACCGTGGTGGCATGCCGCCTCCGCCACGAGATAAAGCGACATGCCGCAACGCTGCACGCCCACGCCGCTCCTCTGCTGCGCCCTGCTGCTCATCTGGCCGGCTGTGCTCGGCGCGGTGCAGGCCTACGACGCTCCCGCGACGCGCGATCCCTGGCTGTGGCCCTTCACCGCCACGTCGATCTGGAACCAGCCGCTCGGCGATGGCGCGGTCTACCGGCCGGCGCACCTTGCCGCCGCCGCGCACGTTGGCGTCGACATCCAGCACCTGCTGCGCCTGAGCCTGCAGGACCCAGAACGCCATGTGCTGGGCAGCACGACCTTCGGCCAGGGGCGCGCGGCGGGCACCGCCGACCTCGGCTTCACGCTCAACGTGCCCGACGCCTGGGTGGTGCCGGACGCCGGCCCGGGCAATCCGTATGGCTTGACGCCGAACAGCAATTTTGCGCTGCTGATGCCGGATGGCGAGCAGGTCATGCAGGGCTGCCAGATCACCCGCGCCGTGGCCGGCGGGCCGGTGCACGTGCCCGAGTGGCTGCGCTGGCCGGCCAACCGCCCGCTCATTGCGATCCGCGGCGACGGACTGGAAGGTGGTGGGCAGGGAGCCTCGCACATGTCGTCGCTGGGCGGCACCATCCGCCTGCACGAACTGGTCGGCGACGCGCCCATCCGTCACGCGCTCAAGATCAATCCCTTCGCTGCGCGATGGTGCCACTATTCCGCTGCCGTGCCTGGCTGGCGCTGGCCGGCACGGGGCGCGGACAGCTACGCGGCGACCGGTTACCATGGCCAGGATCCCGCGCTGGTGATGGGCAGCCTGCTCGCCCTACCGCCGACGGCGACCGCAGGCGGTCTCGGCATCGTCACGGCGCCCGGCCGCAAGCTGTTCGCGGCGCTGCAGGACTACGGCATGTACTTCGTGGAGGATGCGGCCTGGGACACCTGGGACCTCATTGTCGAGCGTGGTGCGGAGCAGGAATTCGCGACTGCTCATGGTTTCGCCATGGACAGCCCGGCCTGGCGCGACGAGGTCAATCGCCTGATGGT
>JACDGQ010000683.1 GCA_013821615.1 Planctomycetota bacterium | reverse complement strand
ACCGCACGCTGCTGCCGGCCCTGGCCTCCGCCCGGGCGCAGGCGGCCAACCGCCTCGCGCTGCTGCTCGGCGAACCGCCGCCCGACCTGCACGAACTCGACGCCGGCGGCCGGCAGGTCGTGGTGGCCGGGCTCGACAGCGCGCCGCTGTTCAGCGCGGTGGCGGTACCCGACCCGGTCGAACTGCTGCGCCCCGGCCTGCCGTCGGAACTGCTGCGCCGCCGCCCCGACATCCGGCGCGCCGAGCGCGAACTCGCCGGCGCGACCGCGCGCGTCGGCGTCGCCACCGCCGACCTCTACCCGCGCTTTTCGCTGACCGGTTCCTTCGGCTTCGAAGGGCTGAGCACCTCCGGCCTGTTCACCACGCCCAACGGCATCTGGTCGATCGGTCCGACGGTGCGCTGGCCGATCCTCGCCTCGGGGCGGATCGCCGCCAACATCCACGCCGCCGACGCGCGCGAGGAACAGGCCCTGCTGCGCTACCGCCAGACTGTGCTCGGCGCCTTCGCCGACGCCGAGAACGCGCTGGTCGCGCTGCTGCGCGAGCGCGAACGCGAACGCGCCTTCGCCCTCGCCGTCGCCGCCCACCAGAATGCCCTGGCCCTGGCCAAGGAGCGCCAGAGCGGCGGCGTCGACGATTACCAGACCGTGCTGCGCGAAGAGCTCGCGCTGTTCACCGTCCAGGACGATCACCAGCTCAGCCGGCTCGCCGTGGCGGATGACCTGGTAGCCTTGGCGAAGGCGCTCGGTGGCGGGTGGCAGGTGGATGAGGTGGAGAAGTGAGGCGCGAGGACCCGCAGCGACCATCCGCTTTACCCTGAGGCGATAGCCGGTTTTCTCGCGTCTATTCCTCGACCCCGAAAATTTTCATCCACTCATCCACCTCCGCCGGTGACAACGCCCGGTCCGGCTTGACGGGTGCCTCGGGCCCGCCCTGGACGGCGTCGAGGAAGCCGCGCGCCGGCAGGATGCGCGCCCCCACGGCGCGGGCGCGGCGGGTGAGTTCGGCGTCGTCGCTGACCAGCGTGGCGCGCGCATCCGGATGGAAGAGCAGCCAGCGCATGATGCGGTCGTCGGCGCTGCCGGCGCCGGAGTAGTCGATGGCCAGGCCCTGGCGGCGCGCCTCGCTGACCACGCCGCCGGGGCCGCCGTCGTAGAACAGCACCACGCGCGGCCGGTTGGCGAGCAGGCGTTCGAGCTCGGCGCGCGCGCGCTCCGGGGAAGCCGCGATCAGGCCGCGCAGGCGCGGGTCGAGGTGCAGCACGTTGTGCCCATCGACCAGCACGTGCAGCGCGCCGTGGCGGCTCATGCGCGTGCCGCCGGCCGCGGGGCGGCGCCGGGTTCGGTGAGGGCCAGGAAGCTCGACTCCAGGTCGCGGTCGCCGCGCAGCTCCGCGACCGTCCCCCGCGCGATCAGCTTCCCGTGGTCCATGACCGAGACCAGGTCGGTGATGCCTTCGACCGTGGCCAGGGCGTGGGTCGACATCAGCACCGCGCCCCCGGCGTCGGCGATCTCGCGCAGCAGCTCGAGCACGATGCGGATGTGCTTGGGGTCGAGTCCGACCAGGGGCTCGTCGACGATCAGCAGGCGCGGCTCATGCAGCAGCGCCGCCGCCAGCACCACGCGCTGGCGCATGCCGTGGCTGTAGCCCTCGGCGAGCTGGTCGAGGAAGCCGTCGAGCGAGAAGCGCTCGCGCACCGCGCCCAGGCGGCGCTCGTAGACGGCGCGTTCGAGCCCGTAGACGCGCCCGGTGAAGTCGAGGAACTCGCGCCCGGTGAGGCGGTCGTACAGGTAGGGCTCATCAGGCACGTAGGCCAGCGCCGCGCGCGCCGCCACGCCGTCGCTCACCACGTCGTGACCGGCCACGCTGATCGTCCCCGCGTCCGGCTGCAGCAGCCCGGTGCACATGCGGATGGTGGTGGTCTTGCCCGCCCCGTTCGGCCCGAGGAAGGCGTGCACGGTGCCCGCCGCCACCTCCAGGCTGAGCGCGTCGACCGCCACCAGCTTCCCGAAGCGCTTGGTGACGGAGCGGATGCTCAGCATGGGCAATTTCTACGGCACGGCGGAGGAGGGGCCAGCGGGAAGGCCCGAGGCGCGAGGAGTCGATCTCGGGCGCTGGACCAGCGATGATCGTTGGGCTAGTCGGAGGGAGCCCGCGGAGCGGGCGGAAGAAACCAGCCCAGGGCGTGAGCCCTGGGACCCCGGCACACCAAGCGCATGAGCCCGTGGAACGGGCGGAAGAAGGTATCCCCGGGCGCGAGCCCGGGGCACCATCCGCATGCCGCACCGTCAAGGTTGCGCGACGGCGCGCGTTGGCCGTCGATCGCATCCCCGGGCTTACGGCCGCGGGCGGATTCTTTCGCCCGCTCCGCGGGCTTTGACGATTTCATCTGAAAACCCAGGGCTGACGCCCTGCCCACTACCCACAAGTCTCCTTCACCCCAGGTAGGGGCTGTTAATCGCGATAAGTCGTGTTAGACCGTCTTGCCAGAGAACCACGTGTCCTGGGTCGACGACGAATTCGAGCATTTGGA
>JACDGQ010000682.1 GCA_013821615.1 Planctomycetota bacterium | reverse complement strand
ATCTCGACCTTGTCGAACTGGTGGACGCGGAAGATCCCGCGGGTGTCCTTGCCGGCTGCGCCGGCCTCGCGCCGGAAGCACGGGGTGTGGGCGGTGTAGCGCCGCGGCAGCATGTCGGCGTCGAAGATCTCGCCAGTGTGGAGGTTGGTGACCGGGACCTCGGCGGTGGGGATGAGCAGCAGCGCGTCGTCGCGGCAGGCGTAGAGCTGGTCGGCGAACTTGGGCAGCTGGCCGGTGCCCTGCATGGCCTGCGGGCTGACCAGGAAGGGCACCGCGAGCTCGGTGTAGCCGTGCTCGAGGGTGTGCACATCGAGGAAGAACGAGACCAGCGCGCGCGAGAGCCGCGCACCGGCGCCCTTCAGCACCACGAAGCCTGAGCCGGAGAGCTTGCTGCCGCGCTCGAAGTCGATGATGTCCAGGGCCGGGCCGAGGTCCCAGTGCGCCTTGGGTGCGAAGGCGAAGGACGGCTTGGCGCCCCACTGCGCGGCGACCTTGTTCTCGCTGCTGTCGCGACCGACCGGCACGCTCGCCTGGCAGGGATTGGGCAGCACCATCAACTCGTCCTGCAGCGCACCCTCGCGCGCGACGCGGCTCTCGTCGATGGCCTTGGCCTGGTCGCCAAGCTTGCGCGCACGCTCCTTGGCGGCGTCGATGTCCTGGCCGGTGCGCGCCGCCTGGGCAATCGCCTTGCTCGCGGCGTTCAGTTCGGCCTTCACCTGCTCGGACTGGGTCTTGAGCTCGCGCACCGCGGCGTCGAGCGCGAGCAGGCCCTCGACGTCGATGCTCAGGCCGCGGTCGAGCCACGCCATGCGGAAGAAGTTCGGGTCCTTGCGCAGCTGGGCGAGATCGATCATGGGGCTTTCTAAGCGCGTTCGTGACGGCTGGCGGCGGGGCGCGGCTGAGGCGGGCCCCAGCCGGGCAGATCGGGAGTTTATGGCAGGATGCGTTCGGGCAAGGGGAGCACCGGCCGCACCTCCGCTGGACCCTTCCCCGGCCACGGCAGGACCCGATGATGCGCCGATGACCACTCCGGATCCCTCCGCCACCGCCCTGGCCGCCGCCCGCGCCGCCCTCGCCGCCGCCCACGCCGGCGACCCGGGGCGCGTGGGAGAGGCCATCCCCGAGGCGCGCTACGCCGACGCCGTCGAGGCCTGGATCCGCCGCTTGGTGGCGACGCCAAGCACCGCGCTGGCCCTGGCCGCGCGCGCCCAGCACCTCGAACGCTGGGCCATCCCGCGCGCCAGCTTCCCTCAGGACAAGCCCGGCTACTTCGCCTGGCGCCGCGCGGTGCACAAACGCCAGGGCGAGCGCGCCCGCTCCCTGCTGGTCGGCGCCGGCTGCCCGCCCGAGTTGGCCGCGCGCGTCGATCAGCTGGTGGCCAAGGCCGCCCCCAAGGACGATCGCGAGGGGCAGGCCCTCGAGGACGCCGCCTGCCTGGTCTTCCTCGAAGCCGAGCTGGGTGGCTTCGCCACCGCCCACCCCGACTACACGCGCGAAAAGCTGATCGACATCATCCGCAAGACCTGGCGCAAGATGAGCCCGGCGGCCCATGAGCTGGCACTGGGCATACCGCTGGCGCCGGCGTTGAAGGAGCTGGTGGTGGCGGCGGTTTCCGGCTGAAGGCGGAATAGAACAAGAGGGCGCGGAGACGCGGAGGAGGGTTCGATCGGGATCCGCACCGCCCTGGGGAGGTGACCGCTCAGGGCGCAGTCCTGGAGTTGCGCACGATCACCGTGGTCGCCTGCTTCTTGCCCGAGGGCAGGAAACGCGCGAGCGAGCGCACGAACGCGACCAGTTCGCTGTGCGCGTGCGGTTTGACCACGTAGTCGCTGATGTCCCATGGTTCGCACGACGCCTGGTCGGAGGCGCTGTCCGAGCCGGTGAGGATGACCACCGGCACCTCGCGCGGGCCGTAGGCGTTGCGGACGACCTGCAGCAGCGTGGCCCCCTGCAGGCCGGGCAGGGACAGATCGAGGACGATGATCGCCGGCAGTTCGGAGTTGGCGTAGATGCCGAGCCGATTGAGGCGCATGACCGCCTCCGGGGCGCTGGGCGCATGGGTGACGCGCACCGCCATCCCACTTGCCGCGACGGCGCGGTCGAAGAGCGCGCGGTCGTCGGCGGAGTCCTCGATGAGAAGTATCTCGGGCAAAGATGGCATGAATCTGCTCCTGCGGGTCGCCTCTGGTATAGGTGATCTGCCGGGTCCGGAGCAAGTGCGTTCACGCTGGAACCAGGGCCGCGTACAAGGTCGCGCGACCTCGCATCCCCCTCACACCGGCACTTCTCGGGTTTCCAGGCCACGGGGCCATGCTGCCTAAGCGCACACGAGGGTGGAGTCGCCGAGCCACGTCGCTATCAGGTGGTGCCCAAGGGGGGACTCGAACCCCCATACCATTGCTGGTGACGGATTTTGAAAGCGGTGTATGGCCGTCTTACCTAGCTCTCTAGATGGCCGGTTTACGTAAACCCTGTCCTACCAGCACCTGTCCCTGGCCTCAATTCGCCTCCGATCGTCCCATTTCGTGCCGTG
>JACDGQ010000681.1 GCA_013821615.1 Planctomycetota bacterium | reverse complement strand
GGATAGAACAGGAGGCCGCGGAGGCGCGGAGGGGGGGTGAAGGGAGAGTGGGAATGGCTTGGGTCGAAGCGATCGCGTGCGGTCCCGTTTCTGCCTCGAGACGAGGCAGGGATGTGGGAGATCGGAGCGCAGGTTTCAAAGCCCAGTATCCTTGCGCCTCCTCCGCTCTCCGCGTCTCCGCGGCCTCCTGTTCTATCCGGCTTTCTGGGGACGCCCATGCCACTGCGCGGCGGCGAAGGCCTCCAGGGTCATGCGCGTCACCGGGGTCATGGGGTCGGTGCTGGCGAGGGCCGCGGCGATGGAGCGCGCGTCGGCCGGCACCGTCCAGCAGGCGTCGTGCTCGGTGCGCTCGAGGCGGCTGATGATCGCGGCGCGGTCCAGGGTCGCCTGTGCGCGGTAGATCAGCTCCGGCTGCCGCAGGCTGCGGTCCTCGGCCAGGCCGATGGCGCGCAGGTCGCTCAGCACGCTGCGGTCGAGGCCGATCTCCTCCTCGAGTTCGCGGCGCATCTCGTCGAGCAGGTCGGGCGCGCCGCCCGCGCGCGGCTCGAGCGTGCCGCCGAAGGGGTGCGCGCAGCCGGGATAGAGCGCCACGCGCTGCGAGCGCCGGCCGAAGATCAGATGGCCGTCGCTGCTGACCACCGCCGCACTGGTCCCGACCGGGTTGGCGAGGATGCCGGCGCCGTGCGCGTCGGCCCAGGCGGCGTGGCTGCCGTTGGTGCCGATGAACTTCTTGTAGCTGGTTGGGCTGAGCTGCAGGTGCAGGCCGTCGGCGGCGACGTGGAAGGCTTCGAGCCGGCACATCGGCCCGTCGAAGAGCGAGATCCCCGGCCGTGCGCCGGCCGCGTCCCAGGCCGCCTCGACCGCGGCCTGCTGCGCAGCGTCCAGGCGGTGGCTGCTGGCCGTCCAGGTGGCGTGCAGACGGCCCGCGGGCCAGTCGCCGCGCGCGAGCAGGTGGACATCCGCCGCGCTCACGGCAATTCCCGCCAGGCGCGCAGGGCCTGCTCCTGCACGTCCGCGAAGGAGCGGTCCAGGGCGGTGGCCGCGGCGCGCACGGCGTCGGCCTCCGGCTTGGCGCGGGTGCCGCCGCCCGGGAGGGTGACGACCTTGAGCGGGATGGCGTGACCGTCGACGTCGATCGTGACGGCGTGACGCGGCAGGACGCGGCGCGCCACGATTTGCCAGCGCAGGCCGATGCCCGGGGAACGCGTCAGTACCAGGTCGGCGAAGCGCGCCACGGCATCGACGTCGCACAGCACGGTCAGCTCGTGGCCGGGGCGACCTTTTTTCATCAGCAGCGGCGCAAGCCAGGCGTCGCGGGCGCCGGCCGCAAGCAGCTCGTCGAGCAGGATGGCGAGCTGCTCGCCGGTGGCGTCGTCGAGCGCGCAGCGCAGTTCCGCGATGGTGTCCGGCCCGGTCGGCGCCGCTGCGTCGCCGGCCAGCTCGGCGACCAGGCTGACGCGCACAACGTTGGCCAAGCCGGGGACGGTGCGGTGACCGGCACCGTAGCCGAGGCGCAGGGTGCGCACCGCCAAGCGCGTGTCCGCGGTCACCCAGCCATCGGCCAGGGCGGTGACCAGGGCGCAGCCGGTGGGCGTGGTCAGCTCGCCCGTGTCGCGGCCGATCACCAGGTGCGGCGCGCCGGTCTGGGCGAGCATCGCCGCCACCGCCGGCACCGGCACCGGCATCAGGCCATGAGCGCAGCGCACCGTGCCGCGGCCCGGCTGGATCGGCGTGGCGAGCACGCGCGTGACGCCGAGCTGCTCGAGCAGCAGACAACAGCCGACCACGTCGGCGATGGCGTCGAGCGCGCCGACCTCGTGGAACTCGACCTCTTCCGGAGCCACCCCGTGCACCGCGCCCTCGGCCTCGGCCAGGACGCGGAAGACGCGCTGCGCACGCGCGCGCACCACCGTCGGCAGTGGCGCGCGGTCAAGAAGGTCACGGATGCGGGAGTACGGACGGTGTGGGACGTACGGGCCAGCGGCGGCAGTGAGGCGGACGAGTGGCAAGGCGTCGCCCGTGTCCGGCGGCGCGAGGGGGCCGGCCCCATGATGATCGTGCAGCCCGCCTCCGTGGTCATGGAGATGATGGCCGTACTCCGCATGCGCGTGGTCATGCGCGTGCGCGGACCCGGTCAGCCACGTCGCCTCCTGATCGGCCGCGACGTCAACGCGCAGCGCGCCGATGCCGCTCACCTGTACGCGTGTGACGGTCAGGCGCAGCTGGCCGACACCGAGCGCGAGCAGATCGCGCTCCAGACGCTGGACATCTCCTCCGAGTTCGAGCAGCCCGGCGAGCAGCATGTCGCCGGCGATCCCGCTCGGCATCTCGATGAGCAGCGTGGTCATGGTCGCCGATGCTCGACACGGCTGCCGACAATCCAGTGGCGGTTGGTACCGGACGGCGCTGGGCGCCGTGTCCGGAAGTCCGGAAGTCCGGAGGTCCGGAAGTCCGGAAGTCCCGTGGAGCGGAATCGTCGGCCGGCTCAGCGCCTCAGGCTTCCATTTGGATTTTCATCGCACGAGACTCCCGGAC
>JACDGQ010000680.1 GCA_013821615.1 Planctomycetota bacterium | reverse complement strand
CCGCGCAGGTTGGCGAGGCCGACCACCGCGGCCGGCGCGAGCGGCACCGGCACGGTGCGCAGCGCGGCCACCACCTCGGCGACGAAGGCGACGTGCAGCGCGTAGCGCTCCCCGCAGACCGTGAAGACGCACAGCCCGGTCACCCCGACGGGCAGCGGCGCCGCGGGCGCGCTCACGATGGGGACCGGCCCGCTGACCGCGCCAGGATCGCTGATGATGGAGGTCGCCACGGCCGGTCCTCAGATGAACGATGCGCAGGCGGTCTTGAGCGCCTCGGGTGTGAACGGCTTGGTGACGTAGCCGTTCGCACCCTGGCGCTGCGCCCACACGCGGTCGGAATCGCCGCCCTTGGACGAGATCATCAGCACCGGGATGGAAGCGGTCTCGGGGTCCTTCTTGAGCTTGCGGCAGGTGGCGAAGCCGTCGCTGCGCGGCATCACCACGTCGAGCAGGATCAACGCCGGCTTCAGCGCCTTGGCCTTGGTGAAGCCTTCCTCGCCGTCGCTGGCGTACTCCACCTGGTGGCCGGAGGCGGTCACCACCTGGCCCATCAGGTTGCGGTCGGTCGCGATGTCGTCGATGATCAGGACGCGGCTCATGCTGGCTCCGGTAAAATTGTGGTTCACGCCGTGGCGACGGCGAGCGGGATGGGGGCGTGCGCGGGCGGCGCGTCGAGCAGACGCTCGAGGTCCTGCCAGGCGACCGGCTTGGCCAGCGCCGCGTCGAAACCGGCGGGCACCGCCTGATCGGGCGCGTCGAGCAGCGCCACCAGCACCAGGTCGGAGGTCTCGACGTGCGCGCGCGCCTGTTTGGCCAGGCCGGCGAGATCGCCGCCGGCGCTCGGGTTGGCGATCACCATCTGCGGACGTTCGCTCAGCATGCTCTCGCCCAGGCGCACCGCGGACTCGACCGCGATGAGCGGCGTGCCGCGCGCCTTGAGCAGGCCGGCCAGCGGCGCGACCACGCCCTCGGCGTCGCGCTCGAGGATCACCACCGGCCGGCCGCGCTCGACCGTCGGCCGGGACCCGGAGGCGTCGCCCGCCGCCGGCTCGATCAGGCCGACCTGGGCGAGGCGGAACAGCACGTGGAAGACCTCGAAGGTCGGTGCGCGCGAGCGGTCGATGATCTGCTTCACCGAGTTGCGCTGGTTGACCAGGGTCAGGACGCGCCGCTCGATGTCCTCGAGGGTGAAGCGCTCGAGGCGCTTGACGAAATTGGCGGCGCGGCGGAAGACCAGGTCGTGCGAGCCGACCGCGAGCTCGACCTGCGACCAGTCGTCGACCCCGCGCATGCGTTCGAGGCGCAACTGCTCGACCGGGAGGGGTTGACAGTGGCTGCGCACGAAATCGGGAAGCTCGGTGTGATCGTTCCAGGCGAACGCGCACGGCCCGGCGTCGACCGCGTCGAGCAACGCGCGCCGCCCGGCCGCGCGCAGCATCGCCGGCAGCTCCTCCGCGGAGATGCGCCCCGCCTCGGCGAGGGCGATCAGCGCCGGGCGCCCGCTACGCTCCTGCTCGGCCTGCGCCGCCGACAAGAGTTGACGGCTGGCGCCGACCGCCGCGCGCAGCGCGGAATCGTCGCGACCGCTGGCGGTGGCGAGCACGATCTCGCCGCGCTGCATGTAGACCAGGGTCTGGGCATCCCCACGGGTCAGGGTCAGCACCCCGGTGCGCTGCTGATCGGCCAACTCGCCCAGCAGCCGCTCGAGCGGCAGCAGGGCGGTGCTGCCGTGGAGCTGGCCGGCGGGCGGCGGCGTCGCGGCATGACCCCGCGCGAGCAGCGGCGCGAGGGCCCCGAGCAGGCCATCGAGGCAGTCCGGGGTGAGGATGCGGCGGGCGAAGAACACGTCGGGGGCCTCGCCGCCGAGTTCGGGCAGCCAGGACGGGATGCGCGCAAAGCGCTCGCGCAGCCGCGCGAACAGCGCGCGGGCCGCCACCTCCTGCTCGGCGAAGGTGAAGCCGCTGGTGGGCGCGCCGGCGGCGTGGGCGCGCGTGCCGACCCCCAGCACGCTGCGCACCAACGAGGTGATCGCCGGCGGCGTGAAGGGCTTGGCGATGAAGCCGACCACCGACACCAGACCCTTGAACTGGGCGCGCACGTCGTCGCACTTCGCCGACATCACGATCACCGGCACGCCGCGCGTGCGCTCGTCGCGCGCCAGGGCGTTGCAGACATCGATGCCCTTCATGTCGGGCAGCACGTAATCGAGCAGGATGAGCCGGGGCGGCGCGCGCAGCGCCTGGTCCAGGCCGGTGGCGCCGGTGCTGGCCAGCTCGAGCGCAAGCTCGCCGCCGGCGAAAGACAGCTCGAGAAGCTTGCGGATGGTCAGGCTGTCGTCGATGCCGAGGATGCGCGGCGCGTCGCTCATGGGCGCGCCTCGACGATCAGGGCGGCCTCGCAGGCGGGGTCGCGCTGCAGACGCTCCTCGAGGCGGTCGAGCACGGTCGTCCCGCCCGCGAGGGGCAGGTCGGACAGCTCGTCGCGGCCGCCGCGGCGCACCGGCGCGGCGCCGGTCGAGACCGCGACGATCACGTCG
>JACDGQ010000679.1 GCA_013821615.1 Planctomycetota bacterium | reverse complement strand
CACGCCGCCAGCCGCCAGCGGCCAGCCGTCAGCCGGACAGCCGCAGGCTGGCCTGCCCAAAGGCATCCGCGTCTCCCCCGTCGCCGCCAAGATCGCCGCCGCCCAGTCGGTCGACCTGCGCGCGGTCAAGGGCTCCGGCCCGGACGGCCGCATCGTGCGCCGCGACGTCGAGGCCGCCGCCAAGTCCGGATCGGCCAAGCTCGGTGGCGCCGGCGCCCCGGCGAAGGCCGAGAAGCCGAAGCTCAAAGTCCTGCGTCCCGATGGCGCGGTCAGCGACGTGGCGCTGTCGCCGATGCGTACCATCATCGGCAAGCGCCTGCTCGAGGCGAAGACCCAGATCCCGCACTTCTACGTCACCGAGACCGTCGACGCGGGCGCCCTCAGCACGCTGCGCGAGCAGGCCAACCTCCTCGATGGCCTCAAGGTCACGGTCAACGACCTGATCGTGCGCGCCACGGCGCTTGCGCTGCGCGTCCACCCCAAGCTCAACGCCACCTATCATGGCACCTCGATCCGCCAGCACGACAGCGCCGACATCTGCGTCGCGGTGGCCATCCCCGATGGCCTGATTACGCCAATCGTGGCCAAGGCGCACACCAAGAGCGTGCGCCAGATCGGCGACGAGGTGCGCGCGCTCGCCAAGAAGGCGGTCGACGGCAAGCTTCAGCCCGCCGAGTTCCAGGGCGGCAGCTTCACCATCTCGAACCTCGGCATGTTCGGCATCAGCGAGTTCGTCGCGATCATCAACCCGCCCCAGGTCGCCATCCTCGCTGTCGCCGGCATCAAGGACGAGCCGGTGGTGCGCGGCGGTCAGGTGGTCGCCGGCAAGGTCATGCGCCTGACCATCAGCGCCGACCACCGCGCGGTCGACGGCGCCGACGCCGCGGCCTTCCTCAAGACCCTGCGCGAGCTGCTGGAAGCCCCGGCGACGCTGCTGATCTGAGAGCGCGCGGTCCGGGGTCCTACGATCCCGGATCCGCTGCGCATCCCGGACGACCCCTCCTCGACAATAGAGAAAGACTCCCATGGCTGACTACGACGTCCTCGTCATCGGCGCCGGTCCCGGCGGCTACGTCGCTGCGATCAAGGCGGCCCAGCACGGCAAGAAGACCGCGATCATCGAGAAGGAGAGCCTCGGCGGCGTGTGCCTCAATTGGGGGTGCATCCCGACCAAGGCGCTGCTCAAGAGCGCGGAGATCTTCGAGGGCCTGAAGCACGCCAAGGACTACGGCCTGGCCGCCGACAACGTGCGCGCCGATTTCGCCGCGGTGATCAAGCGCTCGCGCGACGTCGCCGGTGCGATGGCGAAGGGCATCGAGTTCCTGATGAAGAAGAACAAGATCACCGTGCTGAGCGGCACGGCGACCTTCGTCGACGCGAAGACCGTCGCGGTCAAGAAGGCTGACGGCAGCACCCAGAACGTCAGTGCCGACAACATCATCATCGCCACCGGCCACAAGCCGCGCACCTTCCCGCACCTGCCGGTCGACGGCAAATTGGTGGTCAACTACCGCCATCTGCTCGCCGCCACCGAGCAGCCGAAGTCGCTGCTGTGCATCGGCGCCGGCGCCATCGGCATGGAGTTCGGCTACTTCTTCAGCACCCTCGGCACCAAGGTCACCGTCGTCGAGGTCCTCGACCAGGTGCTGCCGGTCGAGGACGCCGAAGTCGCCAAGATCGTCGAACGCGCCTTCACCAAGGCCGGCGTGGCGATCAAGCTCGGCACCAAGGTCGTCAAGCTCGAGGTCAAGCAGGGGGGCGTCGCCGTGCACCTCGAGAAGGACGGCAAGGCCGAGGTCATCGAGGTCGACAAGGTCCTGGTCGCGGTCGGCTTCCTGGCCAGCACCGAGGGCGTCGGCCTGGACAAGGCCGGGGTCACGCTCGACGAGCGCGGCTTCATCGCCGTCGACGCCAACATGCTGACCAACGTGCCCGGCGTCTACGCCATCGGCGACGTTGCCGGCAAGCAGCTGCTCGCGCACAAGGCCAGCTTCGAGGGCGAGGCCGCGGTCGGCCACATCGTCGGTCACCCCGCGCCGCTCAATTACGCGCAAATTCCCGGGTGCACCTACTGCCAGCCGCAGGTCGCCTCGGTTGGACTGACCGAGAAGAAGGCCCTGGCCGAAGGTCGGAAGCTCAAGATCGGCCGCTTCCAGTTCGCGGCCTCGGGCAAGGCCAAGGCCATCGGCCACCCCGAGGGCTTCGTGAAGCTGATCTTCGATGCCGAATTCGACCAGCTCATCGGCGCGCACCTGGTCGGCTATGACGCCACCGAACTGCTCGCCGAGCTCAGCCTGGCGATGAAGCTGGAGTGCACGGCCAAGGAGATCATGGAGACCATCCACGCCCACCCGACCCTGTCGGAAGCGGTGATGGAGGCGGCGGCCGACGCGCTCGGCGTGTGCGTACACCAGTGAGGGGGGTCCGGAAGTCCGGACGTCCGGAGGTCCGGAAGTCTCGTAGTGCGGAGGGGGCGCGTGCTTCGCACATGCGCTGCGATGCGTTGTCGTGGATGTCTTCGACTTCCGGACTTCCGGAC
>JACDGQ010000678.1 GCA_013821615.1 Planctomycetota bacterium | reverse complement strand
GACGGCACGGTCGGCTTCGTGGCCGGTGGCTGCACGATCCGCGTGCCGGCACAGCGCATCCTGTCGTGGAAGGTCAAGGCCCCACCCGAAGCGGAAGCCAAGCCCGAGCCCGAGGCCCCCGGGGAAACGCCGCCCGCATCCGGCGCACGGCCGGCCCATTCCCAGCCGCTGCGCGCAACGCCAGCAGCGGGGACGCCGGCAGCGGGCAGCGATCCGTTCGCGCCCGCTGGGCAGGCCGCCCCCGCCGGGCCGGCCGGCAACGGCTTCCCGGCCGTCGACCCGGCGCCGGCCGCCGAAGAAGAGGTCCCCGTGAAAGCCGACGAGGCTGACGAAGTCGAAAAAGTCCAGGAGCCCAAGTGATGATGCGCCGCCTCCTGCCCGCCTCGCTGATCCTGCTCATGATCATGTCCGGTGCGCTCACCGCCGGTGAGGCGCTCAAGCCGGCCGACTTCCTGCCGGCCAAGCTGGTGCCCGCCACCAACAACTCCCTGAGCGATGGCCAGGGCGGCTCCTGGCAGTTCGACAATTCCGGCGCCATCGATGGCAACACCTTCAACAACCTCAACATGATGATCATCGATCAGCGCAGCCAGTTCAACGCCCAGGCCCAGGCGCAGCAGAGCGCCGATGGCAGCGAACTGGTGCTGACCAGCGTGGTCCAGTCCGGCAACGGCAACGGCGGCGTCACCATCATCCGGCGCGCGCGCAGCATGCCCAAGGCCGGCGCGGTGCGTTGGGTCGACATCGTGCACAACACCGGCACGGCGCCGGTGTCGACCACCCTGACCTATCGTTCCTACTTCAACTGGGGCGGGTTGCAGCTGGTCGGCGAGAATGGGCCCTTCGTCCCGGGGCCACTCGCCGCGAAGGATGGCGCGGTGGTGGTCCTGGCCCAGGCGAATGGCGGAGGCCGCGACATCGTGCTGGGGCTGTGCTCGCCGCGCAGCAAACTCAAGCCGACCGTCATGGTCAACAACAACCAGGTGATGGTGAGCTGGACGTTGACCATCCCGGCGGGACGGGCGGTGGCCCTGGTCCACTGCATGAGCGAGCGGCCCTCCGGCGTGGCCACCCCCGCGACCCTGCGGGGCGTCCTGAAGCCGTGGCGCCAGGCCGCGTTCGTCGCTGATCTGGCACCCGGGCTGCGCCATCTGATCGCCAACACCGGCGGCGCCGGTGGGACTGCGCCCGGCAGCGACGACGCGGGACTGGCCTCGGCCATCCCCGAGGCCCTGGTCGAAGCGCGTGGCGATGACAGCGACCTGCTGGCCCTGGGTGCGGGCACGCGCCTGCGCGGCGACGCCGCCAGCGGCGATCTGGCGGTGACGGTGGCCGAGCAGCGCCACCGCATCCCGTGGAACGAGGTCATGGCGCTGGCCGGTGGCGCCGCACCGCGCGTCTTCCTGCGCGATGGCGCGGTCCTGACCGGCGTCGATCCCGAAGCGGCCTGCACCTTCGCGCTGGCCACCGGCCAGACCATCTCCCTGAACGCGGCGCGCGTCGGTTGGCTGCTGCGCCGTCCCCAGGCCGGCGAAGGCCTGCCGCCGGGCGAAGTGCTGGTCGAGACCGCCGACCATCAGCGCCTGGTCGGCCGCCCGGGCAGCAGCCGCCTGCACTGCGCCATGGTCTGGGGCAGTCTGGAACTGCGCCTGGAGGACATCGCCATCCTGGCGCCGGCCGAAAGCGGCGGCAGCCAGATCAGCTTACGCGACGGCAGCCACTTCACCGCCTTCTGCAGCGGCGGCACGATCGCGATCGAGACCCGCTTGACCGGCACCCGCCGCATCGACATGGCGTCGGTGATCGGTCTCATCGGCGAGCGCAAGGCGAGCGCCGACGAGACCCGCGAACCCGAGATCCAGCGCGCTCCCTGGCTGCAGCTGATCGGTGGGCAGGTGCTGGCCGGCACCATCGATCTGCCCGAGCTGCACCTGCGCCTCGAAGGCAACCGCCTGCCGGTGCCGCCCGCGCAGATCCGCCGCCTGACCAATCTCATCGACGAGGTCGAGGGCTGGCAGCCGCGCCAGCCGCGCGTGCGCCTCGAACTGTGGACCGGAGACGTCATCGAGGGCCTGATCGAGGAGGTGCTGATTCCGATGCGCAGCGCGGGCGGCCGGCTGCTGGTGCCAGCCTCGGACCTGATCGAGGCGCAGGTGCCGACACCGGTGATCGCGCCGGCCACCCGCGCGCGCATCGCCGAACTGGTGGCGCTGCTCGGCGAGCGCGACTGGGCGAAGCGCGAGGCCGCGGTCAAATCCCTGGTCCACCTTGGCGAGGTCGTGCGCCTGGATGTCGACGAGGCGCTGCGCACCGCCACCGATCCCGAGATCAAGGCGCGCCTCGAACAAGTGATGCAGGAGCTGAAATGAGCCGCCGGGCTGGACTCCCACCGGCGCGGTGGTGCTGACGTGGACGCTGTCCCGCTTCTGACCGCGGCGCGCGCCGCGCAGCGCAGACTGCTGATCGGCGCCTGGCTGCGCCTGCAGCGGGCCGCCACCTGGTGGATCGTCGCCGCCGCGGCGCTGGCCGCGCTGGCGCGC
>JACDGQ010000048.1 GCA_013821615.1 Planctomycetota bacterium | reverse complement strand
GAATCGAGCAGCACCGTGAGCGCGCCCTTCGTCTCGACTGCGGGAACTGAATTATGGCTGACCAACCGCCGGATGGAGAGGTGCTGGCCAAAGCTGCGGATACCAACCAGGTTCTGGTCGCGGAGGGTCAAATTCTCGATGGTCATGCTGTTGATGGGTCCGGCGGCGGCCACGCCGACATCGAAGCCGTTGATGGTCAGCTTCCGGACCAGCAAGGGACCATTTTCGCCGGCCGCCCCCAGATTCAGGCCTTGGATGCCCTGGCCATCCCCGGATGCGATGGTGACGTCATGGATGGAGCCCTGGTTGTTGGCAACGAAAGCGACGCCAGAACACCCCTGATTACCGGCTCCGGTATCGATGGTGAGATGAGCGATCTCGTTGCCGAAACGTTGCGCAGGATCACCTCCGGTCCAGACCACCGCACGCGGCTGCCGGGGGTCGCCGAAACCCTTGGCATGATCATCCAGGCGCAGAATGGCGCCCTGCTCGCTCTGGCCCATGAGGGTGGTCAGCTTCTCGGCGTCGCCAACCTTCGGTTTGCCATCTGGGCCTTTTCGGCTGCCCCACCGGATGGTGTCCGTGATGCGATAGATGCCATTGGGAAGGAAGATGATGGCTCCTTCGGCGACATGGTCGTCGAAGGCTTGCTGGATGGCGGCGGTGTCATCATGGCTGCCATCCCCAGCAGCCGCGTATGGGGGCTTCGTGACATCCACCACCCCCGCATCCCCGGGCCAGACGAGGTTCTCTGCTCCCGATAGCGGCGCCCCGCGGGGACGCGGTGCGTAGGTGATCCGGGCATAGCGCGGAACGAAGGGTGTTCTGACGTTGAGAACGTGGTCGCTGGGCTGGGGATCCCCGACGCGAATGCGTATTTCGGCGATTCCGACCAGGTTGTCGCGCCCATAGTGGGCGGTTATCACCGTCTTCAGATAGCGTGCCGCTACCGGGTGGATCAACCGCACTTCCTCCCCGGTTTCGTGATTATCGCCGGCTCCGCAGCGGAGCGGGTAGCTGCCTGCTGGTGACCACGTGCGGTCGTCATCGCTGGTGAGCAGGTCAAAGGCTTTCACCGAACGCTTCTGCCATCCGGCGGCTTCATTGTAGTTCCAGATGTGCAAAGCCAAGATCCGAGCGCTCCTGCCGAGATCGAACCTGAGCCAGCAGGTTCCGCCCGCGCCCACCGTCTCTCCGCCGCTGCACCACATGCTGCCGCCATCGGCCCAGCGATTTGCCGAGTGACAGAACGCTCCTGGGTGGTCGGGATCCTCGCTGAGGCCGGAACCATCGATGATCATCAAGGGAGAACTGGACTGCGAGCCGGATGCGGTCGCCGACACTGGGGAGATGGTGCCTGCTGCACTGGATGGATCCTCCGCCATCCCCGGGAAGGGGGTCAGGAGAGCTATGAGCAGGAGGGCGACGGAACGGGATTTCATCACGGCTCCAGACATCCAGATGGTTGTGGAATGGGGAATGCGATGCCTGGACATCGCGGCCTGCGCAGGGCGCTGGACATGCGTGGTGAACGCGCAGCGGAATGTGAAGTGACGGCGAAGCAAGAAGGGATCCGGATTCCAGTGTAGCAGTCGCACCGTACACGACCGCGATCAGGTCGCGGCCCAAAGCTATGGGCCGCGGCGTGGGGCCGCGGTGGCGCATGGCGACTTATAGCAAAATTGACACTATTGTCACGAGACAAATACTAGATTGTGGCGTACCGCTGGCATTCGTGGCGCAGACAGCCGTGTGCAATTGATAGGAAGGCGTTTTTACAGGATTGGAGCAGGGGGACCAGCCATGCTCATCGCATCTGTCAGGAAGCACGGCATGCGCGTGATGGCGCTCATCGTCACGGCATTCTCAGTTGGATGCTCCATTGGGCATCCTGCTGGTTCCGAGCCGTCCGGTGAGATGTGACGAACCATGGTCCGCCCTGAGTGCACCACTTAGCAACGGCGACACCCTGTTCCCGATCACAGGACCAGCATGGGTGCAGCGTCCTCCCGAGGTGCGGGCCTGATGCCCAGTCACGGCGCCACAGTCATCTCATGCAGGGTTTCCATGCAGCGTACCCTGCGTTGCGCTGCTCTGCAGATGCTAGCTCACCCCTGGAGATCGAGGGGGATGGCGATTGCGGGAATGCGCTCCTGCGGTCGAGCGATCGACGCCAGCACCAGGTCGACCGCCGTCCTGCCGAGGCTGTCCCAGCGTTGAACCAGTACCGGCATGGCCCAGCCCAGCTGGACCCGGCGCCAGGACCCATAGCCCGCGAGTGCGAGATCGTCGGGGACCTGTATCCCCAGACGCGCTGCGGCGATGAAGGCTACCAGAGCCGTTTCGAAATCATCCCCAATGATGATGCAGCGCGGCCGATCTGGGCGCGCCAGCAACTCCTGGTATTGTTCCACCAGGGCCGCAGATCCGCTGCCGTAGGTCGAGCGGAGCAGACGAGGGGGTCGGCCAGCTTCCGCACAGGCTTGCTCATACCCATCGCGGCGGTCGGCAATGGAATGGTGTGGTTCGGTCTTGCGGTCCGCAGGGTTGGCCGGGCTCTGATCAAGCCACGCGGCTGAGCCCCAACGCTGGATGCAATGGGAGGTGAGCATGGCGGCGCCCGCGCGCTCCTCGTGATAGACGCAGGCGCTTCGACGGCGGATGTTCAGGTAGACCGCGGGCGTTCGGCCGCCGGCAGTTGCCCGCTCCAGGGCCGGCGGGATATCGGCGTTGTAATTGATGAGCAGACCATCGGCGACGATCCGGCTGATCAGTTGCGGGGGATCGGAATCTTCAGCCAAGGCGGCATAGACCAGCTGGCGGTCGGTCTTCGCGAGCTGGTCCTCGATGGCTTCGATCAGGTCTGCGCTCAGGATGCTGCGGTAGCGATACCGATCTTGAATCATTCCGATAAAGCCAGTGCTGCCGTTGCGGAGCGCCTGCCCAGCGCCGTTGGGGCGATAGCCGAGGGCTAACGCGGCTTTCCGAACTACCTGTACCGTTTCCGCCCGGAACAGGTCGGATTTTCCGGCGAGGATGGCGCCCGCCGATTGGCGTGAGACACCGGCGCGGTTGGCCACGTCCGTAAGGGTTGGTTGATCCATGGGTACATGTTTTCGTAGCCGAGGTGCAAGACAATGTCGAAATCGAGCTTGGAGAGGCCATCGGAATGGCCGCGTGCCAGTTGGGCGTTGGGCGGTGGCGGAATCATTTGCATGGCGCGCATTAATGGATTGGTCGAGGCATTGGCCACGGAATCAGGCGATCCTTCGCGCCAGGTCCGCCGCTGACCGTCGTACGCCCAGCTCCCGTTCTTGAATACGTGCGAGGACCGGGAGCGCAGCTTCTAAGCGAGAGCAGGCGTCAGGCGCGGGATGCACAGACTTGTCGTACCTGACTTTACGGAAGCCGGAGCAGGTGCGGCGCTGAAGGCATTCCTGCCTTGGGCCAGTCGCCAATCGTGGCCGTCCAAGGTGGCTGAGTCACGACGCCGCAACCGCTCTGTTATTCAATTGTCACGTGATAATACAGGCAAGAATTCTTACAATGAAATGCAACTCCCCGTCAGTGCGCCTGCATATGTGCTCTTGGCCACGGTCCAGGTGCGCCGCGACCTGCTGCCGAACGGACCATCGGCCTCATCAATGCGGTGCGTGCTGCGACGCACGGTGATTTTCCATGTGGTCGGTCCCGTGAATGACTGATGAACCGAAGACTCTCCCGGCGCATCCGATCGCGATCCATAACCCCCTTTGGAAGACGTGCCTCATGATCACTCGCATTTCCATGTATCCACGCACCTGTTCCAGTTGGGTACGGATCGCAGCCTTCCTGCTGACCCTCCTCGGTCAGCAGGTGTCCGCTGCGCAACTTTCCGGCTGGGCAGAGCCGACGCCGACCGCGGTGAATCTGACCGCCGTTGGCACGATCGACTGGGCCCACTGGGGGGCGGGATCTGGGGTGAGTCCGTGGTTCGATCACAAGGCCAGTGGAGGCGGGCAAATCAGTCAAATTGCCGCGATCAACAATGGGCCCTTTGGCAATGACGCCAACAGCCTCATGGTCTGCAGCTGGAGCGATGGGTCGCCGACCGCATCGGCCACCGGAACGACGTCCGATATCCGAATGATCAATACCGGTGATGGTGTCACCATCACCGTCCCGGCCGACACCTCGCCCAAGACGCTCCGTATCTACGTCACCGTTTACAATGCGGGCGGAACTTTCTCTGCGCATCTCTCGGATGGCTCCGCCCCCGATTACGCTGATGGCAGCTTTTTCAGCACGGGTGGTAGTTCCGCGGCTTGTTATGTTCTCGTGTACAGCGCGGCGACCGGCGGACAGACCTTATCGGTCTCTTGGCGGATGGGCGGCCAATTGGGGTCGTGGGGGAGCGCCAATCTTCATGCCGCCGCGTTGGCAGCGGGAACAGCATCTCCCGCGACGAGCGCGCCGGGCGTCCCGGGACGCTTGTCGGCGATCCCCGGTGACGGCATGGTCACGTTGCATTGGCAGCGCCTCTCCGGCGCTAAGACTTACAATCTTTACGCTGCAACGGGCACCACACCGCCGACCTCGCCTACCCATAGCGGCCTTACGGCCTTCACCGCCCCGTCCACCCCGAATTCAGAAGGGTTCCTGGTCGAGTATGCCGACACCGCGGTGAGCAACGGGACGGCATACACGTATTGGGTCAGCGAGGTCGATACCGCTGGCCATGAGAGCGCGCTCTCTGAGCCGGTCACCGCCACGCCCACGACCCGTCCCACCAGCGCCAACACCACCAGCAGAGTCCTCAAGATCCTGCCGCTTGGCGATTCCATCACCGAAGGCTCCCCAGGCGCCCCGACCGTTCCGGATGGTGGCTATCGCCAGGCCCTCCTGACCCTGCTCGGTTCCGCTGGGTATCAGCCAGTTTTCATGGGGTCCTCTATCGAGTTGTCCGGTTCGATGACGGATCCCTACCATGAGGGATGGCCTGGTCGCACGATTCGGCAAATCCGCGACGATGTCATGCCGCGGGCGCTGGTGAACGATGACCCGGACTTGATGCTGCTCATGATCGGGACCAACGATCTGGCGTGGGGACACAAGAACTCCACGGATGTCACTTCAGCAATAAACGCCTATGCGCAGCTCCTGACGGGTATTTTCGCGCGCAAGCCCGGGATCACGCTCCTGGTCTCGCCCATCCTGCCGATCGACAATGGTTCTGATTCCGCTGGTGCGGCAAATCAGGCGGCGAACGTAACCAGCTTCAATTTTCAGCTTCTCACCCTCGTTCAGTCCTTCGCGACCGCCGGACACGCAATCATTTGGGTGCAGGGAATGGCAAGTTTTCCCGCTAGCGGCGATCAGGTCGATGGCGTCCACCCCAATACCGCAGGATACGCCTTCCTGGCGAATGCGTGGTTGACCTCGATTCAAGCCATTACCGGAACTGCGCGCACCTCGGCGCCGGAGATTTCCCAGCAGCCCACGGGGCAGTTCGTCTCGGTTGGTCAGGCTGCCACGTTCACTGTTGCAGCATCCGGCAACCCGGCTCCGACCTACCAGTGGTCGTCGGCTCCGGCGGGCGGCAGCTTCGCGCCCATTGCTGGGGCGACCTCCGCGAGTTACACAACGCCCGCAGCCACGCTCGCCCAAAGTGGCATGCAGTTCGAAGTGGAGGCCATGAACAGTGTCGGAAGCGCCACGTCCATCGCCGCAACGCTGTCCGTCGTCATTGCGGCCAACGCGCCGACGATCACCACGCAGCCGTCCGACATGTCGGTAGCTGCTGGACAGGCGGCTGCGTTCACCGTCGTCGCAGCGGGCTCGGCGCCGCTGGTCTACGCGTGGAGCCATGGCGGGAGTGCGGTGGGGGGTAGCAATGCGACGCTGAGCATTCAGAGCGCCCAGAGTGGCGATGCGGGTTCTTATGTGTGCGTGGTCACCAATGGCGCAGGAAGCGCGACCTCGAGCGCCGCGAACCTGACGGTTTCGTCCGCGAGCCTCGACCCCCTGATCGTCGGAGCGGCGTTCTTCAACGATGGCGCGGGGGCGTGGGGCGGTGCGAGCAATACCGCCGACAAGGCATATGATGGTGATACCGCGACCTATTATGACTGTGCCACTGCGAATGGCGGATACACAGGCATCGATGTCGGTGCTGGTGCCACCGCCACGGTGACCTCGATACGCTGTTGGGCACGCGCCGGTTTCAGCGGACGCATGAATGGCGGTGTTCTCGATGGTTCGAACAGCCCGACCACAGGTTATACGACCCTGGCCACGGTCACTTCAGCTTCCAGCAGTGGCTGGACCACGCTCACCATTGCGGGCGCCACTCCCTACCGCTACCTGCGCTACCGCGGTCCGGACGGTGGTAATTGCAATGTGGCTGAGATCGAATTTCATGGCACGACTGCAGGTGGCGGTGGGACGGCGTCCGGCTCCGCTCCGTCCATCACGACCCAGCCGATGGATCAAACGGTTCTTGCTGGGCAGACCGCGACGTTCACCGTGGTTGCGGCCGGGACTGCGCTGCTGTCCTACCAATGGAACCTGGGCAGTGCGGTGGTGGGAAACGCAGAAACCTTGACCATAAGCAATGCCCAGGCCGCAAATGCCGGTGCGTACACCGTCACCGTCGCCAATGCGGCGGGAAGCACGGTTTCGCTGCCCGCCACTTTGACGGTGAATCCGCTCAGCGCGCCTTCGCCCTCCATAACCAGCGTTCTGACCGCGAGTGGTGTGGTGGGTCAGCCATTCATGTATCAGATCACCGCGAGCGCAGGAACCACCGGCTTCCTGGCTACCCCATTGCCGCCCGGTCTCACGATCGACGTTTCCACGGGATTGATCAGCGGTTCACCAGTGACCGCGGGAAATACCACTGTCTCCCTTACCGCCATCACGACAGCCGGTGCGGCCCAGGCTGGACTCATGATCTCGATTGCCGCTGCGGCGGGGATTTCGGGCGGGACCGGGGAATCGCGTCCTGGGCCAGCCTCGGCTTCTGGATCAGGAAGCGGGTGCGGACTCGGTGCGGGCGTGGCGGCCTGGTTCCTGGCTTTGGGAGGCTTGGCAATGTGGATGCGGATCAGCACCAGCACCCGTCTTTGTCCGCGCGGCGTGCTGAGACCGGTCCCAGGGGCTTCCGCGCTGCAGGGTGCCGGATCATTACGCTGCCCTGCACCCGATCCCAGTGCTGCGGCTGGGTCATTGGGGCGGGGCATCCCGGGGCAGGCCTGCGGATCGTCAAGCGCTCCGCCGTGGCCGCCCTTCCCGCTCGTGCTCCTCGCCTGCGCCCTGCTCCTCGCCCCATTGTACGCAGCTTCCGTGCCCGAGGTCCGCGAGCAGGGCCGGATCGACAAGGCCCGGCCGCTGCGTCTGCTCTGTCTGGGTGATTCGATCACCACCGGCTGGAGCTATGACAATGCCTACCGCCTACTCCTCCAGGAACAGCTGCAGGCGGCGGGCTATACCATCAGCTATGTCGGCACCCGCATGGACCATGGCAGCACCATGCATGACGGTTGGCCCGGCTACCAGATGGTCAAGGCCAGCGCGCCTGCGGGGAAGGATCAGGATTCCATGGCATCGGGCGGCATCTCCACCAGCGCAGAGCAGCAGATCTATGGCGCGGTGATCGCCAAGGCCATGACGACCGATCCCGATGTCGTGCTGCTGATGATCGGGGTCAACGATCTGTTCTATCCTGACTATCTCAACCCGGTTCAGCGCGGTCGCGAGTTCGCGCTAGTGCTCGACCAGATCCTGTCGCTCAAGCCGACCGTGTCGGTGATCATCGCTCCCATCACCTACCGCCGTGGGGCGGTCGATCCGGGTCAGTGCGATGCGGTCAGCGACGCGAGCAGGGCGGTGGTGGCCGAACGCGCCGCGGCGGGCAAGGACGTCCATTGGGCGCCCAATGCCGGTGGCGGAAGCGGCGGTTCCATCAGCCAGAGCGATTTCGATCTTCCCGACAGCGTCCATCCGGCCAGCGCGGATGCGTATCGCCGCATCGCAAACGGCTTCTTCAATGCCATCGTCGAAGCCACCGCCGGGAATGCGGCATCCGCTCCGACGGTTGGCTTCGCCAGGGCCGGCGGAATGACGGCCGGTCGCTGGCCGGGAAGCCTGCCGCTGGAAGTGGACAGCGGCGGACATGGCACCCTTGCCTACCGCTGGTCCCAGGTCGCTGGTCCGGGAAAGGCGACTTTTGCTCCGGCTGATCAACCGCGCACCGTCCTGGGATTCGATCGCAGCGGTACCTATCAGGTGCGCCTTACGGTCACCAACGGGTCGGGCCTGCATGTGAGCAAGGATGTGGCGGTGGAGATGAACGAGTATCCGACTGGACTCGTCGCCGATCCGGGGCCTGGCACGTTGACCCTGCGCTGGAATCGCATGGCGCCACCCGGTGATCCATCCGAGGTCATCAGCTACCGCGTCAGCTACGGCCTGCAGCCTGCAGGGCCATATCCGACGGTGATCGATCATGCACACCCGCCAGTGGTGATCAGCGGGTTGAGTAAAGGCGTCACGTACTACCTGGTGGTGACCCCCGTCCATGCACTGCCCTACCGGTCCTGGGACGGAGCGGCCAGCGAACCGCTAGCGGGCATTCCCGGTCGCTAGCGAGGCGATCGAACTGCCGGGCTCGCTCACGGGTGGTTCCGGGTTGGGCGGTCCGGGGTTCGGCACGAGTTCCAAGAAATGCAGCGGATTCACCGCCAGAGGTCGATCTGGCAACGAGGTGATCGATCGTGCATGCGCCTGCTGGCGAACCATCGAGCGGCCCCGCAGGCTGCCAGCGTTTCGCCTGCCGACTGTCCGGATCCTGCATTTCCAGTAAGGAACGCCTGGTCCACCGAGTTCAGCTAGTGACCAAACCAGCCACGGCGCGCCACCGCAAAAGGCAGACATGACAACGCTTCTTCGCTTCAATCACCTGAACCTCCGTCGCGATCCACCGCACGCAACGCCACGTGCCGGGCGGAGCGTCCGCGGTTGGGCGCGTCTCATCCGCTGCACGCGCCTCCAGCGGGTGGCTGTGGTCGCCCGCCGATCTGGGCACCGATGGCTGCTCCGCCTTGCGGTCCTGCTGTTGGCATGGTCAGCGGTGTCGATCGGCGCGGAGCCGAGCATCGACGGCCTGACCACCATCAGGATCATGCCGCTGGGCGACTCGATCACGGCTGGCTATGGAGCGGACGTCGGCGGCTATCGCGAACAGCTGAAGAACCGTCTATCCAGTGCCGGTTACAATGCGGTCTTCGTGGGCAGCCAGTCCACCTTCAATCCCGCCTCCGACCCCGGCTTGGCCCACGAAGGCCACAGCGGCTGGAGGATTCCACAGATCACCAGCATCGTCACCGGCAGCCTGGATGCGGTCGGAACCAGCGCCAGCCAGATCATCACCACCGCGAATCCCGACGTGGTGATGCTGATGATCGGCACCAATGACATGCTCGGGTCCAACGGCATGGGCATCGATCCCAACCTCTACCGGCCGCTTCTCGATGCGATCTACGCGCAGAAGCCGACGGTCAGGGTCATCGTCCTGCCCTTCATCTATTGTTCGATCTTCGCCGATGTGCAAGGAGACAACATCAATTACGGCGGTCGCGACATCCGCTTCATCAACGGCCAGAACGTCGTGGTCGCCCGCCAGGATGGCGGTCTGGTCCAGATCATCACCGCTTACCAGCGCGCCGGCAAGCGGATCAGCTTCTATGACGGCATGAACCAGGTGATCACGCCGGCGAACAGCCACGACACGGCGGTACTGACCGATGGAGTGCATCCCACCGCCGCGACCTATGTGGCGATGGGCAATGCCCTGGTGCGGGCCATCCAGGATGTCTCCATCGGGGTCTTGGACGGCAGTGTGACCCCGACCATTCCGAGCGGACTCATCGCCACCGCGAATGGAGCGGGTCTCGATCTCGCCTGGACACGCAACAGCGCGAACGAGACCGGCTTCCAAATCGACGTCAGCAGCGATCCGGTGTTCCAGAACAGCATCACCACGGTCGCGGCCCCGGCAGGCAGCACTGGTGCGACTATCAACGGGCTTCAGGCCAACACCCAGTATTTCCTGCGCATCCGGGCAGTGGACGCCGCCGGCGCCTCGGCCAACACCACGCCAAGCGAAGCCACCACCGGCATTGGTGGCACGAGTTCGATAGCGACGCCGACGTTCTCGCCCGCCGGGGGCACCTACAGCTCGACCCAGGCAGTGACGCTCACCTGCTTAACCGGCGGTGCGGCCATCCACTTCACCACCGACGGTTCGACCCCGACGGCATCGTCGCCGATGTTCAGCGTCGCGATCAGCGTGGCGAGCACGACGACGATCAAGGCGATCGCCACGGCGTCGGGCATGATTGCCAGCGCGGTGGCGAGCGCGACCTACACCATCTCGGCCCCTGCGACAGTGGCGACGCCGACGTTCTCGCCTGCCGGAGGCGCGTACACCTCCACTCAGGCGGTGACGCTCACCTGCTCTACCGGTGGTACGGCCATCCACTTCACCACCGACGGTTCGACCCCGACGGCCTCGTCCACGACCTACAGCGGCGCGATCAGCGTGGCGAGCACGATGACGATCACGGCGATCGGCACGGCATCAGGCATGGGCGCCAGCGCGCTGGCGAGCGCGACCTACACCTTCGTCGCCGGCGCTCCGCCAGCTCACGTGGATTCCGCCACCAGGCATCATTGCGGAATCGGTTCTGGCTTGGCGGTCTTCGCCTTGGCCCTGCTGACACTGCGGTATCGAATTTTCCTGGCGACTGGACCCTGTGAACCAGGTCGAAGACTGGGTACGGTGGCGAAAAATCCTGCCCGTCGTCCGGTTTAGCCACCGGGTGCTGAGTCCGTCGAAATCGGGGGTCCGTTCAGACGCCTGCCATGCGCTTTTCTGAGTGGCGCTGCCGCGTCTGGCGGCGGCGCGCTGTTAGGAGTTGCCGCTGCTGGGGAAGGACCATGGAGTTGGTGGTCAGGCAGCACAGGAGTGCACCGGTGAGTCCAGGCTCGTGACAACGGTGCCCCAAAACCGCAGAGCATCCCTAAAAGATAGCGAACGAAGACTACGTGATCGGCACGCGGAGTTTCGTGGCCAAGGAATGGATAATCGAACCGCGGGCCGACGAGCACCGCCCACTCACCTGGAAGTTACGTATTATAACGTCACAATGAATTATCTTCGCGTTCTGCACTGGAGCCCTGCCATGTCCACCCAGACCTCCCTGCTGCCCCACTTCGCCGCCTCGGCCCTGGTTCACGGTGGCGCCGTCGCGCTGATCATCGCCCTGGTCGCGCACCAGGAGTCCAGCGTGCGACTTCAGGAGAAGCTGGTGATGGAGGACGTCACCACTCTGGAGCGCAAGGAGGCCGAGCGCACCGAGGCTGAAGAGAAGAAGGCCGAGCGGGACCTGCTCACCGAGGAGGTCCGCCAGGAGGTCGAGACCGCGATCCGCGAGCAGGTGCCCGATCCCGTCCTGGTCGATGCGCTGGCCAAGGTGGCCGATGCCAGCCTGCAACGGGAGCTGGCCAAGGCTGAGCAGGAGAAGCCCCTCAGCGCGCGCGACCAGGCCGATCGCCAGGCGCTCGCCGACAAGCTGAAGGAGTCGGCGCTGACCGAGATCCGCGACCATCTCGATGATTTCAAGCACGACGCGCTCGCCGAGGACGTCGCCAGGTACGTCCAGGACAAGGCCGCTCCCGCGCTCAAGACCGCGGTCGAGCAGGAGCTCGCGAAGCGCGCTGCCGATCAGCTCAAGCGCGATCTCGCCAAGACCGCCAATGAAGAGATCAAGCCTGGCGACACCGCCAAGGCCGCTGCCGCCAAGCGTGCCGCCACCAACGCGGCCGCGGACAAGGCCACCGGCGACACCAGGCCCGCCATCGACAAGGCCGTCACCGACCTGGCCATTCCCGCCGCCGCCGACAAGCTGGCCAAGGCCGCTGCCGACAGCGCCAAGGACCAGGGCCTGCCCGCGGTCGACACGGCGAAACTGGCCAACGAGATCAGGGATCAGCTGGCCAAGGCCATGGCCAACGATCCGGCCACCGCCCAGGCGGCCCTGACTCCGGCTCGCGAAGCACAGGGCAGCGCCGATGCCGCCGCCATCGCCAAGGCAGCCGCGGCGGTCGACAACGCGGCCGCCGCCCTCGCTGCCGCGGCCAGCCAAGAGGCCAAGATCGGCACCCAGGTCGCCGATGCCGCCAAGACCAGCGGCGCCGCGCGCGACACCGCTGTCGCTGACGCAGCCGCGCAG
>JACDGQ010000677.1 GCA_013821615.1 Planctomycetota bacterium | reverse complement strand
CTCAGGCGGAACCGCCCGAAGGGCGGAAGTGCGCAGCGGTGACGTGGCCGGTATCCCCAACGACAATTAGGAATTCGGTGAACAATTCCTATGTAACCGACAGCCGGAGAGGCTCTTAAGGGGAAATTGGGAGTCTGGAATCAGAAATCGAGGCGATCTCACGGTCATCGAGGTGGCGTGCGACCGTGATCGAGGTCAGGGCGGTTTGGGGGTGGTCTTGCGGTCGTTTGCGGTCCGTCGCCGGTAGCTGTCGCCGCCCAGTTCCAGGATGGTGGCGTGATGGATCAGGCGGTCGACCGCGGCGACGGTCATGCTCTTGTCCGGGAAGATGGAGTCCCAGTCCTTGAAGGGTTGATTGCAGGTGATGATCAGCGATCTGCGCTCATAGGCCTGGGAGATGAGTTCGAAGAGCACGCTGGTCTCGGCCTGATCCTTCCTGACGTAACCGAGGTCATCCAGGACGAGACACTGGAAGCGATCAAGCTTGGCCAGGGCGGCTGGCAGTTCGAGATCGCGGCGGGCAGCCTGCAGGTGCTGGACCAGGTCGGTCGTGCGGGAATAGAAGACCGTGTATCCCCGATCGATGAGACCATGGCCGACGGCGGCAGCCAGGTGCGTCTTGCCGACGCCGCTGGGACCAAAGATCAGCAGGTTGCCGCCGATGTCGATCCACCCATCGCCTGCAGCCAGCGCATCGAGGTGGGCCGGTTTCAGGCTGGGGATGAGATCAGACTTGAAGCTGCCCAGCGTTTTTCCCGGCGGCAGACGAGACGCGTGCCGCCGCGCGGCGGTGCGGCGCTGATCACGTTCGGCAGCTTCGTGTTCGAGCAATGCCTGGAGGAGGCGCTGATGGCTCCAGTGGGCAGCGACGGCCTGTTGGCAGTGGTCTTGCCACAGACGACCGATGGTGGGCAGGCGCAGGGTGCGCAGCAACGTGGGGATGATGGCTTCGGCGGTGGCGGTGGCGGTAGTCATACGAGCATTTCCTCGGGCGCGGTGGCCCAGGTGGTACTGAAGAGTTCGTCGTAGCTGCTGAGCTCGTGCTGGGTGATCACCTGGGTTGGCAACTGCGCCGGGGCAGCGCGCAGCACGCCCAAGGCGGCCTCAAGCGTGGCCAGCACCGGCAGGTGTCCGGCCGCCAACAACGACGCGAGGCGCGCCTCCAGCGCATCCTGGCAATCAGAATCGCTCGCCAGGTACAGCAGGCCGGCGTAGACCCGGCACGCATGGCGTTTATCCCCAGCGGCCATCAGCGAGTCCCAGGTGGCGCGGTAGACGGGAGTGGGATGCAGGGCATCGCGATAAGCCAAATGCAGCAACGCGCCCGGCTTCTGGCGCAGACCTGCCGCCACATGGCGGTAGTCGATGCGGTAGCGATGGCGATCCGGAGCATCTGACTGCCGCGCCAAGCGTGGACTGGAATGCACCGGTGTGCTGCCCAGGAAGCAGTCCAGGCGGTCATCGTAGAGGTGGATGGTGAGCTGATGCCCCTTCAGCTGCGAAGGCACGCTGTACACCCCTTTGCGCACCACGATGGTCGAGAAGGTCGTCACGCGAGCGGTCGTCACCGTCCAGGTCACGGGCGCATGGATAGGCAGCGGACGCAAGTGCAGCCGCTCTTGGCTCACGGCCGTGCAGCGACGGGCATTGCCCTTCTCCACCAGCACATCCACCCACCGGCGGTACGTCGGCACATCGGTGAAATCGCGGCTACCCCGCAGGCGCAGCGCTTGATCGAGCCGATCCTTGAGGTGCCCGTGGGGGCTCTCGATGGACCCGTTCTCCTGGCTCTCGCCTGGATTGCAGCGCGTCGCGCGCATTGCGAAGTGCGAGCAGAAGGCTGCGTAGGCCACCGTGACATCGGCCTGATCGGATGCCGTCAAATTGCGGTACGCCGCCGACAGACTGTCGGTGCGCAGCTCGTGCGGAACCCCACCCAGCGCTCCCAGCGCCATGGCGAGCCCTTCAGCCAGAGCGGTGAAGCTCTCGCCTCCCAACACCACCCGCGCGAATTGCCAGCCGCTGCACGACAGACGTGCATGCAGCAGACGATGAGGAAATGCCGCGCCACCCAGCGTCACCCCCAGTTCGTCGGCCACCGTGAAATCGGCGATCAACGTCTGACCCGGTGGATGCTCCTGCGGAAAACAGATCGCCACTGCTGGGCCGTGCAGCGCGCGCCACTCCCGCACCCGGCGTTGCAGCGTGCGCAGCAACCGATCCTCAAAGCCCTGCGGGTGCCGCTCCTGCAGATCCCCCAGCAACGTCAGCGCCTTCAGCGACGGTTCCGCTCGCAGCAGGGGCACCAATTCTGTCTCCCACACGGCTGCGAAGGGATCATCCCGCGTGCGATAGCGTCGCCGCTCAGGCGGACCAGCTGCCCCACGCAGTGGATCGCCCTCCACTCGCGTCGCCGTCCGGCGACTGAAACCAGCCTGGGTGTGGATTCCAGAAATTCTTGCCGCCTGAGTTCCGGAAATTCTTGCCGGGTCCTCCCCCCGGTGGCGTGACGGCCTCTTGGCCCTGGGTGGTAGGTTCCTACCAC
>JACDGQ010000676.1 GCA_013821615.1 Planctomycetota bacterium | reverse complement strand
ACCTCCACCTGGTGCGCTGCGTGGTGCGCCGCGCCGAGCGCGACCTGGTCGCGGCCCGGCACGCGCTGCCGGAGCGCGTCTTCAACCCCGAGTGCCTGCGCTACCTCAACCGGCTCTCCGACCTGTGCTTCGTGTGGGCGCGCCAGGCCAACGACGGTGGCCGCGGCGACGTGCTGTGGCGCCCGGGTGGCGGCCCGCCGTGATCGTCATCCCGGCCGGCGACGCCCGCCTGTCGTTCTTCGGCCCCCAGCCGGTCGAGTGCGATGGCGGCGGCGCCGTGCGCGTCGAACGCTTTCCGCGCGCTGTGCACGAGGCGCTCGCCGGACAGCTCGGGCCGCTCGCCAATCTGCGCTCGTCGAGCGGCTGCGCGCTGCTGCTGCGCACCGACAGCCCGCGCGTGGCGCTGCGCCTGGAACGCCTGCGCCACCACCAGCTGGTGCCCTGCGGCATCGCCATGGAGGTCGAGCGCGACGACGGCTGGCACGCCGTCGACAGTCCCGACTTGCGCGAGCGCGACGGCGACCTGGTGGTCGGCCTGCCCACCGGTCTGGAGCGCGGCGGCGCGCTGCGCACCGTCGCGCTGTGGCTGCCGCTGATCTCGACCGCGGCCGTGGCGGGCGTGCAGGTAACCGATGGCGCGCGCGTCGAGCACGCCGCGCCGCCCGCGCCGCGCTGGCTGGCGATCGGCGACAGCCTGACCCAGGGCTTCACCGTGCAGTCGCCGCTGCAGGGCTGGGTGCATCGCCTCAGCCGGCGCTGGCACCTGCCAGCATGGAACTTGGGCATCGGCGGCATTCGCATCGAGCCCGCAGCCTTCGCCTGGGCGCTGGCCGCGCGCCGCTGGGATCTGGTGACCATCTCTCTGGGCAGCAACCACGCCTGGAAGGAGTCCGACGTCGAGCCGGTCGCCGCGCGCGCTGGCGAACTCGCGGAGCTCGCCCTCGCCGGCGGCCACGGCCGTGTGGTCTGGTGCCTGCCGCCGTGGAAGCCCTGCGAAGAGGGCAAGGGCCCACCCGACTTCGCCGGCGTGCCCCTCGACCGCGCCACCGGCGCGCGCGTCCAGCGCGTGCGCGACGCGCTGCGCGCCCAGCTCGCCATCTACGCGCCGCGTCTCATCGTGGTCGAGGACCTCATGCCGCACGACGCGCGCTACTATCCCGATGGCCTGCACCCGTTCGCGATCGGGTGCGCCCGCTACGCCGACGTGCTGGCCGGTGCGCTGGGCCTGGGAGAGGGATAGAACAGGAGGACACGGAGGCGCGGAGGGGAGGCAGAGACGGCCGTGGGATCGCACCGCCGGTAAACTGCCCAGGGACTCGGAGAGGGATAGAACAGGAGGGCGCGGAGACGCGGAGGAGCCAGCGACGGCCGTGGGATCGCATCGCCCGTGACGGTGTCCGCCACGGATGCTGGCGGTTCCCCGGTGGTCTCGTCCATCACCACGCGGGATGGCCAGGCCGGAACCGGCCGTCCCCTCCGCGCCTCCGCGCCCTTCTGTTCTATCACTTCCCGGAAAGCACTTTACGCCCAGGCCAACTCGCCCTTCGCCGCCAGCGTCTGCAGCACCGCCAGGTTCGCGCAGCGTACGAAGTGTCCGGGGGCGGCCTCGCGCAGGCGGATCTCGGCGCCGGTGAAGGCGGCGGCGTGCTTGGGGAAGCGCGTGGTGAAGCGCTTCGCCGAGCTCGGCTCGAGCGGGCTGGGCGGGTCGCCCTCGAGCACGATGCGGCGGTGCGCCGCGCCGGGCAGTCCGCGCGGGATCGCCGAGAGCAGCGCCTGGGTGTAGGGATGCAGGGCGTGGTCGTAGATGCGCTCGGCCGGGCCGATCTCGACGATCTCGCCCAGGTACATCACCGCCACGCGCGTGCACAGGTGCGCGACCACCGCCAGGTCGTGCGAGATGAACAGGTAGGCGATGCCAAAGTCGCGCTGCAGGTCCTTGAGCAGGTTGAGCACCTGCGCCTGCACCGAGACGTCGAGCGCCGAGACCGGCTCGTCGCAGACGATCAGCTGCGGGGTCAGCGCCAGGGCGCGGGCGATGCCGATGCGCTGGCGCTGGCCGCCCGAGAATTGGTGCGGGTAGTGGCGCAGGTGCTCGCGCTTCAGGCCGACGCGCTCGAGCAGGTCCCCGGCCTGCACCAGGGCCTGCTCGCGCGCGGCGATGCCGTGCACCACCAGCGGCTCGGCGAGGATCTCGCCGACGTTCAGGCGCGGGTTGAGGCTGCCGTAGGGGTCCTGGAAGATCATCTGCAGGTGGCGGCGGAACGGGCGCAACTCGCCGCGCGGCATGGCGGTGAGATCGCGCCCGGCGAAGCGTACGCGTCCGCCGGTCGGCTCGACCAGGCGCAGGATGCTGCGCCCCAGGGTGGTCTTTCCGCAACCCGATTCCCCGACCAGGCCCAGGGCCTCGCCCGGGGCGAGAGTGAAGCTCACCCCGTCGACGGCGCGCACGTGGTTGACCACGGTGCCGAAGACGCCGCGCCGGACCGGGAACCAGGTGCGCAGATCCTCGACCTCGAGCAGCGGGGCGGTGGGATCGCTCATGGCGGGAGGATAGGGG
>JACDGQ010000675.1 GCA_013821615.1 Planctomycetota bacterium | reverse complement strand
CGCCGAGCAGCGCGGCTACGCCCTGCACGCTCGGCGCGCCGTGCAGCTGCGCGAGCTGGCCGGCCATGCCGTCCAGCGCCGCGCTGATGTCGGCGCGGAACGGTCCGCCCACCTCGTCGATGGAGAAGCGCTCCATGCCGATCAGGTCCGGAAGCGCCCGATGCTGGAGCGCAGCTGCTCGGAGAGCTGGCCCAGCCCCTGGGCGATGTCGAGCGAGCCCTGGGCACTGCGCTCGGTGTCCTGCGCGATCGCCGAGATGCGCTGCATGGTGCCCACCACCGACTGCGCGCCGGTGACCTGGGTGCGTGCGGTGCTGGCGATGTCGGTGACCAGCGCGGTCGACTGGCTGGACACCTCCTGGATGCGCGTCAGCGCCGAGCCGGCGGTGGCCACCGCGCGGCCCTCCTCCTCCACCACCAATGTCTGCCGCTCGATCGCGCTGACCGACTCGGTGGTCTCGGTCTGGATGGTGCGCACCAGCTTGTCGATCTCCTGGGTGGCGTTGGCGGTGCGCTCGGCGAGCTTGCGCACCTCGTCGGCGACCACGCTGAAGCCGCGCCCCTGGTCGCCGGCGCGCGCCGCCTCGATGGCGGCGTTGAGCGCCAGCATGTTGGTCTGCTCGCTGATCTTGGCGATGGTGCCGACGATCGAGGTGATCTCCATGCTGCGGTCGCCCAGGCTCTTGATCTTCTTGGCGCCGGCCTGCACCAGCGCGCGCAGGGTGTCCATGCCCTGGACCACGTCCTGCACCGAGGACGAGCCCTGCAGCGCCGACTCCTGGGTGCGCTGCGCGGCCGCGGCCGCGGAGTCGGCGTTGCCGCTGACGCGCGTGATCTCGTCGCTCATGCGCTGCACCGCGGTGGTCGCGGCCAGCACCTCGTGCGTCTGGCGCGAGGCACCGGTGGCCATGGTCGCGGCCGCGCCGCGCAGCTCGGCGACCGCCTGGTTGGTACGGTCGAGCTGGATGGTGATCGCGGCGATCAGCTCCTGCCACGACTCCATCATCTGGTTGAAGGCGTCGGCGACGTTGCCGAGCGTCCCGTCGCCGACCTTGGCGCGCGCGGTGAGGTCGCCGTCGGCGGCGTTCGACACCACGATGAGCAGGCCGCGGATGTCGTCCTGGAGCAGCCCGTGCTCGTCGACGATGCGCTCCTGCTGCTCCTTCACCTGGCTGGTGAAGCCGTTGAACACGTAGCTGATCAGCAGCGCCGCGCCGATGAAGGTCCAGATGCCGATGCCGCGGGTGTTGCGATAGCGGTCGGCGCGCTCCACGCACAGCCGATCGAGCTCGGGGCCGACCGCCTGCTGCAGGGCCTGGATCTCGTCGCTCAGCTGCGCCGCGCGCTGGATCAGATCGGCCGCCTTCAGGCGCGGCTGCGCCGGATAGAGCAGGTTGTCGCGCAGGCCATCGGTGAAGGCGTGCAGCTTGGCGGCGGTGGCGTCGAACTGGTCCTTGACCACCAGGCGCAGGCGCGCGTTGCCCTGGCGGCCTTCGGTGTACTTCTCGTTGTCCTCGAGCGCGCTTTTGAGGTCGACGTTGATCAGATCGTTGGCAGTGGCGTTGATCAGGCCGAGCGTTCCCGCGAGATCGGCGCGCTCCTCGTTGCTGAGCACGCCGTCGGCGATCGCGCCGAGGCTGGCGGTGCCGGCGCTGGCGACCAGTTCGCCGAGGTTGGGCAGCTTGAGCAGCCACGCGTCCATCATCCAGTAGCTGTCGAGGTCGGGATCGAGGATGAGGTTCGACTTGTTGCCCGCCTGGATGCCGATGAGCGTGCCGGCGATGTAGCCGGTGAGCTCGGCGAAGGCCTGGTCGCGCGCCTGCGGCGTGGGGAAGGAGGCGGCCTGCAGCTGCCGCCAGCCGAGGTGCGCCGTGGCGGCGGGCGGATCGTCGGTCCAGCCGTCGAGCACGTTGCGCCACAGCTTGCTGGTCTCGAGCTGCGCGCCGTAGGCGCTCTCTGCCGCCTCGACGTCGGCGACCTGGCTGTTGGCGAGCCGGGTGAGGTCGAGGATCTCGGCGCGCGCCGGCCCCTCGACGCCGCTGTAGGCGACCACGCGCAGGCGCTGCACGGTGGCGAGGAACTTGCGCACCGGCGAGATGTAGGCGACGCCCACGCTCTCCTTCGCGCTGAAGTCGACGTCCTTGCTGGTCTGCTTGACGAGCATGAAGGCGACGTAGCCGTCGGGCAGCAGCAGCAGCAGCAGCAGCAGGGAGCGCGCGAAGCGCACGCGCTCGATGAAGAAGTAGACCGGGGCGAAGATGATCCGGGCGAAGCGGTGCCGGGTGGAAAGCGCTGACATGCGGAAGGCTCCTAGGCGGGGACGGCGCGGTGGGCGCTGCTGGTGCTGGGGGCGCTGGTGGCGCGAAAGGTGCGCAGGGCGTCGAGACGGGCGAGCAGCTCGCTCGAGGCGACCAGCGTGGCGACCAGCCCCGGATGCTCCGGGACGGTCAGGAAGCCGGCGACGACGGGCGGTTCGATGGCGCGGTCGCCGGCGCGGAAGCCGAGCGCGGCGCGATCGTGCACGCCGGCCGCGCCGCGGATCACCAGGCCCGCGAGGC
>JACDGQ010000047.1 GCA_013821615.1 Planctomycetota bacterium | reverse complement strand
GCTCAGCGGTGCGGGTGGCGAGAGCGCGGGCGCGCCCAACCTGGTGGTGCTCGACCTCGAGGGCCGCCGGCGCGCCTGGGAACGCGGCTGGCTCGAGACCCTGCTGGTCGAGCGCCACGGCCTGCCGCCCAAGGCCGCCGCCGAGGCCATCCTCCAGGTCGAGGCGACCCTCGCCGACACCTCGCTGACCGAACTCGCCGTGCCACTGCTGTTCAGCCTGGTCGACGCCGCGCTGGTGCGCTGCGGGATGCACTCGCTGGCCGCCGAGCGCGCGCCGCTGCGCCTCGAACGGGCGCAGGTGCGCGCCTATACCGCCACCGCCAGCGACGGTCACCAGGCGGTGATGCGCTGCGGTCGCGGCGTGCTCGAGCAGCTGAGCATGGCCGAGGGCTACCCCAGCCAGGTGATCGCGCTGTACGCACGCGGCCGGCTGTGGGTCGACGGCCTCGACGACGCGCGCCGCGGCAGCAACTTCACCGCCACCGTCGAGGGCTCATCGAATCCCTGGCAGGTGCTGACCCAGGCCTTCAGCGTCGCGGCCGAGGCGCGCCGCCACTGGCGGCGCATCAGCCTGGTGCTGCCGCCCGGCATCCTCGGCCACCTCGAGCGTGGCGGCGTGACCCTGGTCCAGCCGATCGCCGCGCTCGCCAATCTCGCCTTCATCTACCTCTATTGCGACGGCCGTACGCCCCTGCTTTCGCGCTGGCCCTTCCCGGGCGGCCGGGTCAGCATCGCCACCTACAACGACGACTTCCTGCTGCTGCGCCAGCTCCAGGAGATGCGCCTGCCGCTGCTCTCGGGCCCGCACCTGATGCAGGGGGGCTACCGCAGCCGCGTCGCGGTCGAATTCGCGCTCAACGCCCAGGGCATGGAAGGCGAATATTCGCAGATGGACGTGCTGGCGATGGGCCTGGCCGGCGCCGCGCGCGCGCGCCTCGCCCAGCTTGGCGACTCGCCGGTGTTCGCGGGTGGCGATCTGCGCTTCGCGATCTTCGGCCTGCCGCCCAACTCGCCGTCGAACGACTACCTGGAGCGTCAGGTGGTGCAGGAGGGGCTGCGCATCGGTCTGACTCTTAACCGCAGCACCCATCTGAGCGAAGAAGCCTGCGCCCATCTGGGACGCTTGCTCGAATAGGTTTTTATTGACACGGTGTCGGTTCTGGCCTATGAGGGTTCATAGAAACCCATTAGGAGCCGTGCCATGCCCGCCCTGACCTCGTCGACCGCACCCAAGAGCCTGCTCAAGATCCTGGGCCCCGTGATCGGCCGCGCGCCGCGCCGTCAGCGCTTCATGGCGCTGCGTGGGGTCTGGCAGTGGATGATGGCGCCGATCGAGCATGAGCCGGGGGCGCTGCGCAGGATCCAGCGGGCGACGAAGGGGTGACAATGGAGGAGACTGTTAGTGAATGGAGAATGGCGGAACTGGTCAGCTCATTCCGGTGAGCTACCTATGAAGCGTCATTCCCTACCCCCATGTTCACCATTCCCGACCACTCCAGCTGATCGCTCCGTGCGTCGCTTGTACCACCCCGGCAAATCCGGATTGAATTTCTGCCACATCACTCCGTGGTACGAGGGGTGTCGGGTCTCCAGGCCGATCACGAGCGCTCCTACCGCAAATCCAGCAACGAGATCGACAAGCTCGGGCCATGAGCAGATGGTCTGAACGACGACTATCACTGCGTAACACCCGGCCCAGATCAATTCCGGAAAGCGGCGGATGCGGAAGACGTTGCAGAACAGGAAGAACTGCGCGGTCGGCGTCGCGATGATCCAGCACAGGGACGAGCCGACGACGACGGCGACGATGGTTCCGGTCGCCATCACCAACAGGAAGCCAGCATCAAGCCAGGAGATCCTGAAGCCTGGCGCGAATGCAGGTACGACGGACCCATTCGGATCGGACGTAACGCGATCGTCAGCGGGCCCGAGCGGCTTCATCCACCCATACCCAGGCCAGCAATATACCAGACGACTACCGCGGCGATCAGGACAAGGAGCGCGACCAGGCCGAGCACCAACCGTGAACCGCTCTTCATACGCCCTGATGATAGGACATCATCCGCACGACGTCACCTGCGAAGCGCCGGGAAAACAGGCACATCCGGCCCACCACGCGCGCCTGAACGCTGCGCCATTCACTTCGCGTCGCGCGTCCGGGCCGGGTAGTCGTCGGTGCGGAACGGCACCGCCGGCAGGCCGGCCTTGTTGAACAGGTCGCACACCGGGTTCGCATCCCAGGCATAGCGCACCGCCTCGGGAGCGGCGACCGCGGCGGCGCTCACCACCACGGTGTCGCCGTCGATCTGCGCGTCCGCCCAGGTGAAGACATGGTCCGCACCGGCGATGGCGAAGCCGGTCAGCTTGTCGCCCTTGGCCACCAGGCCACCGCCGAGATGGTCGAAGTGCAGGCGGATCTTCGCGCCTTCGACTGCCATCTTCGCGTACCACGGGCCCGACCACTCCACCGTCTGATGATAGGTGTTGGCGAGCGCGCTGAGCGCCAGACGCCGGCCGACCTCGCGCTTGTCCTTGGGGTGGATGTCGTCGGCATTGCCAATGTCGATGGCCAGGGCGAGACCGCAGTTCTTGAGCTGCTTCGCGGTCAGCGCCTGCGCCTCGCGCAGCTCGGCCCAGTCGTTGTCGCCGGGCTGCGGCGCGCTCTTCATGAAGCCGGCCAGCGAGACGATGTGGAAGCCGAAATCACCGCAACCGAAGCGCGTGCGCCAGTCGGTGATCATCGCCGGCAGCAGGGTGCGGTACTGCCAGGCGCGGCCGGCATTGCTCTCGCCCTGGTACCAGATCGCACCCTTGACCGCGTAAGGGACGATGGGCTCGAGCATGCCGTTGGAGAGCACCGTCACCACGTTGGGGTTGCTGCTGTCGATGCGCGACGGCGGCGCGCCGAGCTTGGCCAGGGTGCTGCTGTCCTTGATCTTCCAGGTGCCGGCGAGGGGCAGTGGCGGCACGCCGGCGGGGCCGACGGAGAGCTGCTCGGGCTTGCCCCAGATGCCGCCCAGGCCGCCGGTGTCGAGCACGCGCACGGCGATGGAATTGCGGCCCTTGCGCACCAGCTTGGCCGGGATGGTGTAGGTGCGCGCGATATCGTAGCGCTCCGCGCTGCCGACCGGCTGGCCGTTCACCCAGGTGGTATCGAGGTCGTCGATCGGGCCGAGATTCAGCGCCAGATCCTTGCCCACCCAGTCGGCGGGAGCGTCGAACTCGCGGCGGTACCAGGCGACGCCGTCGAAGGTCTCGAAGCCGGGCACGCCGGACTGCTCCCACGGCTTGGGCACCGCGATGTCCTTCCAGTCTTTGACGTCGGTGGCGGGCTTCTCCCAATTCGCGCCGGTACCGGGGTCGTTGGCCTTGTACCAGGTGGCGAGCTGATTGGCGTACTCATCCTCGGGCACGCTGCGCGCGGCGACCACCTGGGCCAGGCGGTCGGCGAAGTCGGGCATGCCGGTAAGGCCCTCGGCGCTGGTCCAGGCCTCGGCGATGGTGCCGCCCCACGAGGTGTGGATCAGGCCGATCGGAACTTTCAGCTCACGGTTGAGCTCGCGGCCGAAGAAGTAGCCCGCGGCGCTGAAGCCGCTCCACAGGCCCTTGGTGACGGTGTCGGGATGGCAGGGCAGCCAGGCGAGGTCGGCGGTGTAGGTCGGCTCCTTCGCGACCTTGCGCGGCACGGTCAGCAGGCGGATGTCGGGATGCTCGGCAGCCTTGATCTCGTCGTCATAGTTGCAGGCGCCGATGCCCATCTCCATGTTCGACTGGCCGGAGCAGATCCACACGTCGCCCATCAGGATGTCATTGACCGTCACCGTCACCGCGCCCGTCACCGTCATGGTGTACGGGCCGCCCGCGGGAAAGGGTCCGATCTTCACCGTCCAGCGCCCATCGGCCGCGGCGGTGGCCGTGCCCTGCGCACCGTTCATCGCCACCGTCACCACGCTGCCTGGCGCCGCCCAGCCCCACACCGGCACCGGCATGTCGCGCTGCAGGACGGTGTGATCGCTGAACAGCGGGTGCAGGAAGGGCCGATCGTGCTCGTGCTCGACCGCGCCGAGGCGGGCCGCGAGCGGGGCGGCGAGGGCGAGCAGGGTCAGCAGCGGAGTGCGGAAGGCGGTCATGGCGGGCTCCGGAGGGGGAGGGCAGGTGCTGGGCATGAGACCGGCCGATCGCGGCGGCGTTGCCGCTAAGGCCGGTATGGGCGCGGTCCATGCACAGGATGGAGGGTATCCATCCGTGGATGGCGGTCTGCGCGGGATGCCGGGATCCGCGGTCAACGGCGCGCGGGCCGCCGCGTGACGGTCCTACCAGCGCGGCGGACGCAGACCATGCGCCGATCGTCGCTCAGCCCCGCGGTTGGCGCAAGGCTGCACGTCGACGCGCGGCGCGACTCACTCCTCGTCCTCGACCGGCAGGATCTTCACCCGGATCTCGCCGGCCTTGGCGGCGACGAAGGCGGGGTGGTAGGCGCCGAACGATACCGCGCCGGTGCCTTCGATGACGCCGGGGGCGACGGTCGCATTGCCGACGTAGACGATCAGCGCACCGATGTAGTGGTCGCCCTGTTTGCCGACCTGGGTGTAGCCCTTCCAGTCGACGGTGGCCTGGATGCCGAAGCCGGCCAGCGACCAGGTGTCGGTCGGGTGCGGCACCACGCGCACCTTCTGCCCGGCGGCCAGGGTCAGACCCGCGGGCACGTGGTCGGCCTGGACGCTGACGGTCTTGGCCGGGGCGCGCAGGCGCTCCCACTGGCGGGCGGTGAGGGCGTTCCAATCGACGTCGACCAGCGGCAGGAAGTCTTCGATCTCGGTGATGCGCGTGGCGACGCGCGTGGCGCTGAGGCCGGTCAGGCCGGCGGCGGCCTCGCGGTACCAGGCCAGGGCGTGCTCCCACAGCGCCTCCTTGGCCTGGTCCTTGGCCTTGAGGCCGAGGTCGTACCAGCCGTCGGCGAGCTCGAGGCGTTGACCAGGGCCGGCTGGCACCGCCAGTTCCATCTCGGCCGGTTTCTTCCACACCGCGTCGCTGACATGCGCAAGCATGGACAGGGCCTCGTCCCAGCGGCGCGCGTCGAGGGCGAACCACTTGCCGACCGTGGTGTTGGCATCGTTGTCCTCGGGGTTGTCGAGCAGTTTGAGCGCGGCGGCCGCGACCGGGGCGTGCAATTTCGCCAGCCACTCTTTCTTGATCGCCTTGGCGTCCAAGCCGGTGTAGCGCGTGGCGCGCGCATCGGCGGCCGCGAGCAGCGTGGCGAGATCGCCGCCGTCGGCGGCCAGCTGCAGACTCTCCCCGAGCAGGGCCCAGCGCAGTGCGGCGTCGTCAGCGGTCTGCCCGGCCTCTTTGAGCAGACGCACCGCCAGCCTGCGCTTCTGCGCCGGCTTGGTGCGCGCGAATTGCTCCTTGAAGAGCTTGCGCACCTGGGCGGTGGCCGCGCGCTGGTCGGCGGGGGCCGGCGGCGCCACCGCCGCGCTGGAGGGTTGGGCAGGCCGCGCGAACAGCGTGCGCCGCTTGGCCTGATCGGCCTGAGTGGCGGCGGCCTGCGCCTGCATGGCCTTGCCCTGGGCGGCCAGGCTCTGCTCCTGGGCCTTGATCGCCACGGGCGTGCCGGGAAAGCGCTGCGCGACCTCGAACCAGCGCACCGCGACGGCGAACTGGTCGGCGGGGTGGTCGGTGGCGAAGCGCTGGGCGCGCGCGAAGTAGGCGTCGGCCTCGTTCGCGTCGACGCGCCGGGTCGCCACCTCCTCGGCCTTGTCGAGGGCGGCGGCGTCGGTGGCGCTGCCGTCCTTGGCGGCGCGGAAGCGTTTGACGTCGTCCAGGTTCATGCGCTTCTTGCACCAGAAGATGTCGGCCTCGAGTTCACTGATGGTGTCGGACTCGCCGGACTGCTCGTAGTAGGGCAAGGCCTTCGAGAAGGCCACGGCCGCGGCCACGCTGATGCCGGGGTCGCTGTTGGAAGCCTGCATCAGGCGTTTGCCCTCGACGACCAGCTGGGTGGCCTCTGCCACAGTGGGCGCCTGCTGGGTCGCGGCCGCCGGGGTGGAGGGGGGCGGCACGGCCGATGGTGTGGCCTCTGCCGCAGCCGCGAGGCAAGGCATGAGCAGCAACAGCGCGGCGAATGGCGGATGCATCGTGGCTCGGGGCATGGATTTTCCCTCCGGGTAGGCACAGCCTGGCGGGCCTTATACAGGGGCGGCAGGGGGGTGTTACGGTTGGAGCAGGAGGGGAGAAGGGGGAGGGGGCGGCAAAGAAGCGAAGGAGCGAGGGAGCAGGGAGCAGGGAGCAGGGGAAGATGCCACTCCTGTGGCCAGAATTCCTACCATGTTTACTGCGCACACTCCGATTTTCTCTGCTGCTGGCTTCCTCGCTTCCTCGCTCCCTTCCTCGCTCCCTTCCTCCCTCCTGCCTTCCCCTTCTCCCTCCGCCCGTCTCCCTCCCCCCTGGGCAAGCCCATCAACCCCCGTATCCTTCCGCCGCACCTGCGGAGGCCTCGCCGTGTCCAATGAGCTCACCTATGCGGTCATCATGGCGGGCGGCGCGGGGACGCGCTTCTGGCCGCTGAGCCGCAACGCCTTTCCCAAGCAGCTGGTGAAGATCGTCGGAGACACGACCATGATCCAGGCGACGGTGGCCCGTCTGCAACCGCTGATCCCGGCCGAGCGCGTGCTGGTCATCACCACCGCGGCGCTGGCCGCCGAGACCCGGCGCCAGCTGCCCATGGTGCGCCCCGAACACGTCATCGCCGAGCCGGTCGGGCGCGATACCGCCGCCTGCGTGTGCCTGGCGGCGCTGGTGGTCGAGAAGCTCTCGCCCGGGGCGACCATGATCCTGCTGCCCGCCGATCAGGTCATCAAACCGGCCGACCACTTTCAGAAGGCGCTCGCCGCCGGCATTGATGTAGCGCGCACCGGCGCGCTGGTCACCTACGGCATCACCCCGCGCTTCCCGGCCACCGGCTACGGCTACATCAAGCTCGCTGCACGCCTGGCCGACGTCGGCGGGGTCGCGATCAACCGCGTGCTTGGTTTCGTCGAGAAGCCGGACGAGAACACCGCCAAGCGCTACCTGTCCGAGGGCGGCTACCGCTGGAATTCGGGCATCTTCACCTGGCGCTCGGACGTGGTGCTGAGCGAACTCGAGACCCACTGCACGTGGCTGACCACCGCGCTGCAGCCGGTTGGCGAGGCGTTCGGCACGCCCGACTTCGAGCGCGTCCTGAACGAGGTCTACCAGCCGCTCAAGAAGATCAGCATCGACTACGCGCTGATGGAGAAGGCCGCCAACATCTGCGTGGTCACCGCCGACTTCACCTGGGACGACGTCGGCAGCTGGGATTCGCTCTACGACCACCTGCCGGTCGACGCCCAGGGCGTGATCGCGCGCGGCGACGTGCTCGCACTCGACTGCCGCGACAGCCTGCTGATCTCGGAGAGCGGCCAGACGGTGGTCGGCATCGGCCTGCACGACCTGACCGTGGTCGCCACCAAGGACGCCATCCTGATCGTCCCCAAAGGCCGCAGCCAGCAGGTCAAGCAGGCGGTCGACGCGCTCAAGGCCAAGGGGCGCAACGAACTGCTGTGAAGAATGGTGCGGGGGGCGGGTGCGGAGTGCGGGGTGCGGAGTGCGGGGTGCGGGAGGACGCACTTGGCTCATCCGTCCACGGCACGAGGCCGCGCACACCTCAGCTCACGGATCCAGCAACTGGGACGGGGCACTCCGCACTTCGCACTCCGCACTCCGCACCCATCCGGTCGACGCAAGGACCAGAGTTATTTGACGGGCACTGCCTCAACCGTGGAGTCGCCGAGTTCCGGCAGGTAGTAGAAGACCACCGCGAGGATGACGTAGACCGAGAGCAGCTGGACGCCCTCCAGCCAGTTCGACTCGCCGTCGCTGGTCACCTGGTTGGCGGCGACCACCGCCACCACCACGGCCAGGACCTCGGCGGGGGTGAAGACCAGATTGAGGGGGTGGGGGGCGATGAAATAGCTGGCCAGGACCAGCACCGGGCAGACGAACAGCGCGATCTGGATGCTCGAACCGACCGCCACGCCGATGGCCAGATCCATGCGGTCCTTGAGCGCGACCATGATCGCGGTGCTGTGCTCGGCGGCGTTGCCGATGATGGCGAGCACCACGATGCCGATGAAGACGTTCGACCAGCCGAAAGCGTGCGCGGTCTGCTCGACCGAGCCGACCAGGATCTCGCTCATCCACGCCACCAGGACGGTGACCAGCACCAGCACGCCGACCGCCTTGCGCGCGGACCAGCCGGCGTGATCCGCGCTCTCGTCGCCTGAGCCCTCCGCGGGTACTGGCGTGCCGGCCTCGCTGTGGCCGACGCGGGCCGATTCAGCGGCCGGACCGGTGAAGAGATGGCGGTGAGTGACCAGCGAGAACCACAGACCGAGCGCATAGATCACGATCAGCACCACCGCGATGCCGGTGCTGAGATCCTGCTCGTGGACCGCGACCGCGCCGCCGCCCAGGTAGTGGAAGGCCGCCGGGATGACCAGCGAGATCGCGCCCAGGGTGAGCATCGTCGCATAGGTGCGCGCGGCCCCCGCATTGAAGCGCTGGACCTTGTGCTTGATGCCGCCGGCGACGAACGCGGCGCCGAGCACGAGCAGGATGTTGCCGATGATCGAGCCGGTGATCGAGGCCTTGACCACATCGTCGAGACCATGGTGCAGGGCCATCAACGCGAGGATCAGTTCCGCTGCGTTGCCGAAGGTGGCATTGAGCAGGCCACCGATGCCTTCGCCGGTGTGCGCAGCGAGGTGCTCGGTGGCATGGCCCATCCAGCCGGCGAGCGGGATCACCGCCAGGCAGGCGCAGATGAAGATCCAGGAGTGCTGGGCCGGGGCGAAATGCTCGAGCAGGGGCGCGACGAGCACGAACACCAGCAACCAGTCGAGGCGGGGGCGCAGGTAGGCGGGCATGCTCGCAGTAGGCGTGGGAAAACAGGGAGTCAATGGCCCTTCCCATTCATTGGCCCGACGTATCACCACTGCATGCTCGCCGCATTCTGGACATGGTGGCGCGCGGCCGGGGTGGCGGAACGGGTTGCAGCCGTGGTGCTGGCCGCCTGCGTGCTGTGCGGGCTGCTTGGCGGCCGCTGGTGGCCGGTGCAGGAAGCATCCGGACTGCGCCACCGCCTCAGCCTGATCGAACTGGCGACCGGCGGTGACGCCGATCGCACCCATCCGGAGGACCGCCTGCTGCCGCCCCTGGCCATGACCAGCGACGGCGCGCGCAGCACCCTTGGCACCGACGAGCTCGGTCGCAGCCTTGGTCTGCGCCTGGGCGTGGCCCTGGGGGGCAGCCTGACCGTGGCCTGCGCGGCGGCGCTCATCGCCATCGTCATCGGCACCGCGTGGGGGCTGGCCGCGGCCCTGCTCGGTTCGCGCTGGGACGCCTGGCTGATGCGCGGTGCGGAAGCCTCGGCGGGCGTCCCCGGGGTGGTGGTGATCGTGGTGCTGGTCGCCGCCCTGCAGCGCCTCGGCCCGGTGGTGGTGTTCGCGGCCATGGGCCTGCTCTATTGGCAGACCATCGCCCGGGTGGTGCGCGCGCGCGTGCTGCGCCTGCGCGGTGAGGCCTATGTCGAAGCCAGCGTGGCGATGGGCGCCGGACCCTGGCACCGCCTGCGCGTGCACCTGCTGCCCGGGGTCCTGCCGACCGTGCTGACCTACGGCGCCCTGCTGGTGCCGCGCCTGGTGCTGCTCGAGAGCCTGCTTTCCTACCTTGGCATCAGCGCGGCTCCGCACAGCTTCGGGCGCATCATCGCCGGGGTCACCGCCACGCTCAGTCCGCTGTCGCCGTCGTGGTGGCCGGTGATCGTGCCCTGCCTGGCCATGGCCGGCTTCCTGCTCGCCCTCAACCTGGTCCTGGACGCCCATGGGGAGCGGGCGCAGGGTGCCGGGTAGCCGGGAACGCCACGGTGCCGAAGGATGCGGCCGGGGTGGGGTTGCGAGGCTTGTGGTAGTGCGTACCTTTCAGGTACCCCGTCACTGCGAAGGAACACGTCATGGCCATGGAATTCACCGACGCCAATTTTTCCACCGAAGTCCTCAAGTCCGAGAAGCCCGTCCTGGTCGACTTCTGGGCGCCGTGGTGCGGCCCCTGCAAGATGATCGGCCCGATCGTCGAGAAGCTCTCCAACGAGCTCGGCGGCACGGTCAAGATCGGTAAGCTCAACGTCGACGACAGCCCGGGAACCGCCCAAGAATATGATGTTTCCAGCATCCCCACGCTGCTGCTCTTCAAGGGCGGCAAGGTGGTCGCCACCACCCGTGGCTTCCAGGCCGAACCCAAGCTGCGCGAATTCATCACCAGCAATTCCTGAATAGAACACGCATCTGTCGTCTCCGCAGCACGCGCCAGGATTCCTGGCGCGTGCTGCGTTTGGAGTGGGAGGGAAGAAGGGGAAGGCAGGAGGGCGGAAGGGCAGAAGGTCGCGAAACTTGAGCCCAGGTGCCACACAGTTCAGTGCGCGCGCTCGCCGTTCTCCTCCTCTCCTGCCTCCCCTTCCGCCCGTCCGCTCTTCTTCCCTTATCCCCTCCTGCCTTCCCCTTCTCCCCACCTTCAATGCCCGCGCTGCACCGTGGCGCGGTCGAGGATGCCGACCAGATGGCCGTCGCCGTCGAGGACCTCAAGCACCACGCTGGTCACCGCTGCCGGCACCTTGAGATCGGCCTCGAGCCGCACCGGTTGGGTCGGCGACACGAAATAAGAGCCGAGCGACGTGCGTTTGGGTTGATCGCCGTCGCCGAGCCCGACCACCGCCAGGGTGCCCTCGGTGAAGACCCCATAGGAACCGGTGAGGTGCACGAGCTTGTCGTCGCTGCGCGCCTCGAGGCGGCGCTTGATCAGGCCGGCCTCGCCCACTGCCAGCACCGGGCCGTCGCTGCGCGTCGCGTACCAGTCGACCACCAGGGTGGCGCTCGCCTGGGGTTCGAGGGCGACGAGCGGGCCGAGCACGCCCATGGTCAGCGACGCGCTGGTCGCGGAGGTCGAGACCGCGACGGTGATGCCGTCGGGATGCACGGCGGGCTCTGGCGCGAGCGCATAGCGCAGGGCGAAGGCGTAGCCGTCGCGCTCGTCGACGCTGCAGATCCAGCCGCCGTCGCTGTCCGCACCGAGGCGCGCGGCGCGGTGGCGGTAGAGCACCTGGACGACGCCCTCGTCGGCGATGGGGCGCCACTGGCCCTCGTCATCGCCGTACTCGTGGAAGGTGCGGAAGCCGCGCTGGCCAAACACGCTGTCGGTGCGCAGCGGGAAGTAGATGGCGTGCTTCTCCCAGTCGTCGAGGCCCTCGTGGGCACCGGGCACGCGCACGTCCTCCCACAGCGCCCACACCGCCGGTGCGGCCGCGGTGTTGGTCATGGTCTGCTCGACGCGCACGTGCGCCTGGTTGCGGAACAGGGTGAAACGGCGCTGCAATTGGATGCCCACCGCCGACCACCCGGGCAGCCCCGCGACCGGGCTGTGCATGGTGACGATGGCGCTGCTCTCGTCGCCGGCCTCGATCTGCGCTGTCCACGCGCCGTGGTCGAGTTCGGGCTGGGGCGGTCCGAGGCCGAGGTCGCGCCGCCAGCGGCTATGCGGCGCCAGCCACGCCACGTCGCCGCCGAAATCGTGCCACGCGCCATCGTCGACCGGCGCAAAGCTGCGGCCCAGCTGCTGCGGATCGAGCCACAGTAGCGGGTGCGCGCCGAGATCGAAGCGCACCGCCCGACCGCCAGCCTCCGGAGCGAGGCCGAGGGTCACCAGGCCGTTGCCGAGGAGGTAGGCGCTCCAGCCCTTGAAGTCGCCTTTGCGCACAGTGGGCGCATCCGCGGCCCAGGCGCCACCGAGGCAGGCCGCAAGCAGGACGGCCTGGGCGGAGCGCAACGCTGGCGAATGGTGCATGGCACGCCTCCCGGGCGGTCGGCGGGGGGCCCACCTGCCCTGTGGTGTGCCACGGGTGCGGGTCGGGCGCAAGCGCGAGGAGGGTAGCTCGCTATCCGGAAGTCCGGAAGTCTTGTTGGAGGAGGATCATCCCATCGGAACCAGGTTGGTACTCCAAGTAACGAGACTTCCGGACTCCCGGACTTCCGGACCTCCGGACTTTCCGCTCCACTCTCCCCCTGGTCGCCGTCCCCGCCCGCGATCCAATGCGCCGCATGGAGCAGTGGGAGATCATCATCACCGGCTGCGGCACCAGCCATGGCAATCCGCCATGGGGCTACCCGGCCCTGTGGTCGGACGATCCGCGCGACCTGCGCCGGCGTTCGGGAGCGGTGCTGCTCGGACCGGGCGGGCGCGTGGTACTGATCGACGT
>JACDGQ010000046.1 GCA_013821615.1 Planctomycetota bacterium | reverse complement strand
CGAAATCGCTCTCCGTGAGTCCATCGCGCGGGTGCGTGCCGAGCAGCGACTCTGGGATCTGGCGGCACGACCAGCCCGAACCGGAATTGATGTTGAGATCGCCGCCCCACGGGAAGCCGACCAGGGTGTCGATGCCCATGTCCCACAGGATGGCGAGGTCGGCGGGGTGGCAGTGGTACTTGCCGAACGCCTGCCACAGCGGCCGCGTCCCGGCGAAGGCCGCGCGGATGGCGGGATCCCACTCCACATCGCCGATGTGCATGAAGTAGTCCATCGCCTGGATCGCCTCGGAGTGGTAGAGCCCGAGCATGTGCCGCATCTCGGGCACGCTGCGCGGCGGGCCGCCCGGCTCGAGCGTGAAGGGCAGGCGTGAACCGCGCATCAGCTGCGGCCACAGGTCGGCCCACAGCCCGGCCATGAAGCCGGTGTCCTTGAAGTTGCCGCCGAAGGACTCGGCCAGGCCCTTCAGGCCGTCGGCGGATCCCGCCGGCGCCATGAAGTCGATCTGCCGGTCGGGATCGACCGCGCGGATCATCTCGACGCCGCGCCGCGCCGACGCCATGCGCTCGGCTTCGCGCCAGGCGACGTAGTCCACCCACTTCGCGTTCAGCCCCGCGCCGAGCGCCGGATATTGGCGCGGTGCGGTGTGCGACAGGTAGACGCGGTAGCCGAGGTAGCCCTGGGGCAGCCCGAGGGCGAGCTGGTTGGCGCCGTCGTGCAAGGCCGCAGTCGCCTCGGCGACCATCCAGTGCGCATGCGGGTGCCGGCACGGGCTCTCGCCGAGCTTGCTGCCGTTCAGCCAGATCGACACCGGCTTGTCCCAATCGCTGTTGAGGTCCCACAGGTAGATCCACGAGCGCTTGCCGGCGCCAGCATGCCCCGCGGGCACGTCGACGGTACGGCGGAACACCGCTGTCGTGCGCGGCGTGAAGAAGGCGTGGTCATCGCCGGGCGCGGTGAGCGTGGTCCAAGCGCCATCGTCGAACGCCGGGGCGAACCACGCCTCCGGCGCGGCCCCCTGCGGATAGCCGACGCGCCAGCGGCCGGCCAGGTCGAGCGCGGTGGCGTTCCAGCCGGCGAACTCGGCGAGCTCCGGCGCCTTGACCGCGTTGAACGAGGGCAGCTGCTCCGCCCACGCTGCGTTCACGGCGGCGATGGTGCGGTAGTGTTCCTTCAGCCAGTCGCGGAAGGTCGCGTCCACCGCGGGCCCGTAGCCCATGAAAGCGTCGCCACCCTGGTAGAATTCGCCGTGCGGCTCCAGCCACGAGATGATGTTCGGCTCCGCGGCGAAGCGCCGCACCACCTGCTGCAGCGAACCGAACATGGCGTCGCGCGCGACGGTCGCGCCCCAGGTCAACTCGCCGACCTTGCCGCCGGTGCCGCGCCCGCCGCCGATCGACATGCTGTCGCCCAGGTACTGCGGCATCGGCTGCGCCAGGTCGCCGCGATAGCGGTTGGCCACCCAGTTCGGAATGTCGAAGTTGTACGCCGACAGATTGACGCCGATCGGCAGACCCAGGGGCTTGGCCCAGCTCTCGACCCAGCCCCACCAGTTGGCGTTGGTCACGCCTTCGCTGGCGCCCTGCATGCTCTGAGTTGCCCACATCAGCAGGCCAGCGCCGCTGTCCTTGGCGAAGGCGAAATCCTGGGTGAAGTCGTAGGTCTCGGGCTTTGCACCGGCGGGCAGCGTGCCTTGCGGAGCAGGCCGCGTGAACGGTCCATAATAGAAACGGAAGCCGTGACGGTCGAAACGGTCGAGCCACATCGGCACCGTGGTCTCGGCCGTGGACACCGCCCCTGCGACGGCCGCCGCGCTGCCGGCGAAATCGCCGAGCAGGCGCTGCAGGTCTGCGGTGTCCACGGCCGTCAGGACGAACACGGTCGCCCCCGACCGCAGCGCCAGGACCACGCCCTGGTCCCGTATCATGTGGACGGCGAGAGTCGTGACGTTCCACCGCGCGACGGTCAACTCGGGCTGCGCGAGCGTGCCCGCCGTGACGCCGGGCAGCACCTCCAGGTCCGACACGTACTTGGCCAGCGTCAGCCGCGCCTTGTCGGCCGATGCGCAGATGATCTCCAGCACCGCTCCACCGCTGGCGGCGGTCCAGTGGCGGCCGGCGACAACGCCGTAGCCGCGCAGCGGGACGGCGGGCAGGGTGCGCTGCAGGGTGAGCGGTGCGCTGGACGCGGTCGCATCGAGGACCACGGCGTCCTCGGCGGCGGTCGCTTCCGCGGCACTGACGATGAGGCCGGCAAGCAACGCGGACGCTGTCGCGGCGCGGCGCCTCCAGCGCAGGAATGCGCACGAGGTCCGGGTCGGTACGTCTGTAGGCATGGTGACTCCAGGCGGAGCGGGGACCTGCAGGTCAGGCCTCGTCCATGGCGGGCGGGCGCTGCTGCAGGGCCGCAGGGGCTCCAGTCCGGCGACCATGCCAGCGTCCGTTGGGCTTTCCATCCCCTGGTCGGGGGAGACCCCCGTGCGGGCGCCAACAGTCCCGAACGTCTGTGCCCACGTGGCGTTGCCTGAGCCAACGGTTCCACGTGTCGCACCGCAGAGGATGCGAACGTGCGCATGCACACGCCCTGGTGGCGGCGGGTTTCCTCAGGTAGACTCCTCCACCTCCCCCTCAGCAACCTGGGATTCCGGCCACATGCCACCGCTGCCCGAAATCCTCCTCGTCGAGGACCGCAAGGATGACCGGGACCTGTTTGCGAGCGCGGTCGCCGCGAGCGGCCTGCGCGTGAAGGTCGAGACCGCCACCGAAGCCACCGAGGTGGTCGTCCGCCTCAATCGCATCGGCCGCTATGCAGACGCGGCCCTGCCCGCCCTGATCGTGCTCGATCTCCGCCTGCCCGGCCTGAACGGGCAGGCCCTGCTGCAGGTCATCCGCACGGCCTACCGCTCGCGCAAGGTGCCCGTGGTCATCCTCACCGGCTCGCAGTCCCCCGAGGACCGCGCCACCTGCGAGCAGCTCGGCATCAGCGATTACATGGTCAAGCCGCAGAGCTTTTCAGAATTGCAGGAATTCGTGGCGTCGCTGCGGCGCTTCCTGCCAGGCGAGGAACCGACGCCCAGGACCTCGCGGTTGGCGAAGTTGCCGGAGGAGATGCGGTAGGGCAGCGGATGTGTCGGGAAACGCACATCAACCTCAGCGCAGCTTCGCCTCATTGATCATCGAATACGGCCGGTCCGAAGTCAGCCGGTAATACGCCACTCCAGCGCGGTCGCGCGAGGTCATCACGATCTTCGCATCGCAGAGATACTTGAGCGCGGCCTCGATGGCCGGCATCTGCCAGGTGGTATCCACCTTGGCGAGGATGTCCGAGCGCAGCACGGCCTGGCCCTTGCCACGTTCGAAGCAGTTCAGGATGGCCTTGAGCAGTTCCTTGTCGATCACGGCGTCCCCTGCGGCGGCCGATGGTCGGGGGCGGCGGGCGGGCACAAGGGGCGGACGGATGGCCGTGATTGCCCTGGTGCCGCGCTCATGGATGCCCCGTCCTTGATGAACGCGTGGGCGCTGGTCCGATGCCGACAACAGTCCCACCGCCTGGAAGTAGGGAATGCCTCTGGGGAGTTCCCCGCCAGAAGGCCCTCCAATCCCCGACGCGGCACGCCTGCGAGGAGTTTCATTTATGTCGCCTGACTGCCAGCGCAGCCATCGTCGCCGTCCTGGATGCCGCATCCTTCCCTGGCTCTGCCTCGTCGCCTTCCTGCCGACCGTCGTGGTCGGCGCCGCTGAGGAGCCGCCAATCCTGCCCGTCGGCCTCGACGCCTACCGCGCCTGGGACCACTGGGCGGACCAGCGCATCGGCCAGCGCGCGTACCTGCGCAGCACCTACGACCGCGGCGGCGGCAACCTGCACGTCGACGCCAGCAACTTCCTCTACCAGCTCGCCGACGACGCCAACGTCACCCTCGACCTCGAGGGGCGCGGCATCGTCATGTTCATGCGCTACAACCACTGGCATGGCAGCCCGTGGCACTACCTGATCGACGGCACCGACCACGTGCTGAGCGAGAGCATGACCGCGCAGCCGGACGCGCAGCCGCACCCCAGCACCTTCATCCCCGCCGGTCCCTTCCCCGAACCGCTCGCCTACACCTGGTCGACCACCAGGGGCGCGGACCTGATCTGGACACCGCTGCCGTTCACCAAATCGTTCCGCATGGCCTATGAGCGCACGCGCTACGGCACCGGCTACTACATATATGATCTGTTCACGCCGGGTGCGCTTCTGTCGCAGCCGCTGACGGCCATGGACTGGAGCGCAGCACCTGCGCAGGACGTGATCGCCCTGATTGGGCGCGCGGGGCAGGACCTGCTGCCGGCCGCCGATTCCCCGGAAGCCCAGCATATGGGTCTGACCCAGCAGGACGGCGCCGTCATCGTCCCGAAGGATGACGTGGTCACGATAGCGACCCTCGCCGGACCGGCGCAGGTGCGCGGCCTCGATTTCTCCGTCCCGATCGATCAGGCCATCGCCTTCGGGCGCACCCGCCTGCGCGTCACCTGGGACGACCGCGCAAAACCCTCCATCGACGCGCCGGTGGCGTTGTTCTTCGGCACCGGGACGCTCTACAACCGCACCCAGGCCGCCGACCTGGTCAAGGCGTTCCCGGTGCATGTCCACTTCAGCGCCCAGCGCGCGGAGCTGGCCTGCTACTTCCCGATGCCGTTCTTCGCCAGCGCGCGCATCGAACTGGTCGGCAATGGCGAGGCGCCGGTGCCTGGAGTTTCGTGGAAGGTGCGCTCGGCGCCGTTCAGCGGCGCGCCCAACCAGGTCGGCTACTTCCACGCCACGTTCCGCGACCATGGCGCACCCACGCCGGGCAAAGACCTGGTGCTGCTCGATTCCCGCGGTGAAGAGGGCAGCGCGGTGTGGTCGGGCAGCCTGGTCGGGACCACGTTCACCTTCTCGGACCGCGCCGACCTCGGCACCCTCGAGGGCGATCCACGCTTCTTCTTCGACGACAGCCGCAGCCCGCAGGTGCAGGGCACCGGCAGCGAGGAGTGGGGCGGCGGTGGCGACTACTGGGGCGGCGCGACCATGACCCTGCCCTTCGCCGGGCATCCGGTCGGCGCGCACAGCCGCAAGGACGCGCAGGGCCCCGAGGACATGATCGAATCCGGCTACCGCTTCCTGCTCGGCGACCTCATGCCCTTCGGCAGCAACGCGCTCATCCAGATGGAGCACGGCGGCACCGACGAATCGACCGAGCACTATCGCACCGTCGCGTACTGGTACGGATTGCCGGCGGCGTCGCTGGTGAAGACCGACACCCTGGAGATCGGGGACGCGGCGAACGAGACTTCGCACCGTTACGCTTCGCCCGCCGCTTCGGCCCCCTACCAGATCACCTCGCTCTACGAGGTCGGCGTCGACACCGTGAAGGGGAAGCGGGTCCAGGTGCCCGAGACCATGACCGCGCGCAAGACCGCCGGCACCTCGGAGTTCGTCCTTGCCATTGATCCCGCGAACGTGGGCGTGCTGCTGCGCCGCACCTTGGACTACGCGCTGCCCGATCAGCGCGCAGAGGTATGGATCGCGGATGGCGGTCCGAACGCCGCCAGCGGCGACAGCGCCGCGTGGCAGTCCGCCGGCACCTGGTACCTGGCGGGCTCAAACTCGTGGGTGTCCTCCGATCCCAAGGGCGAACTCGGCGCCAGCGAGCACGACGTGCGCACCTCCAACCGCCGCTTCCGTGACGACGAGTTCCTGCTGCCGCGCGACCTGACGCGCGGCCGCGCGGCAATCCGCGTGCGCGTGGTGTGCGCGCCGGTGCACCATCCGCTGGTGCCGGGACGGGCGGAGGGCGAATTGGCGTGGAGCGAGATCCGGTATGCGGCGTACAGCTATCTGATGCCGGCGTTCGTGGCGCCGGCAGCGGGCGGGAGCGGTGCGCGGAAGCCGTGAGGTGGGGATTTGACGGCGAAGCCGCCGTGAGGCAGACTCACGGCATCGCATCCCTCGTTCTCCAACCACAACGTCGGCCATGTTCCACATCATCTACGTCAGCTCGGCCACCATCCCCTTCTCCAATCAGGACCTTCTCGAGCTGCTCGAGCGCGCCCGCGCCGCCAATGCGGCACTCGGCATCACCGGCATGCTGCTCTACAAGGGCGGCAACTTCATGCAGTGCCTGGAAGGCGGACATGAAGCTGTGACGACCCTCTACGAGCGGATCACCACCGACCGGCGCCACCGCGGCTGCCTGACCCTGTTGAAAGGCGATCGGGCTGAGCGGCAGTTCCCGACCTGGACCATGGCATTCCGCGACCTCGATGATCCGCAGGTGTGCGGCACGCCGGGTTACGACGCATTCCTCAACCAATCTTTCACCGGCCCGGGTCCGACGGTGCCCGCCAACAACTGCTGGCAGCTGTTCGAGACCTTCCGCACTGGCATGCGCTGACGGCTAACGGCCGGCCGGCGCCGTCCGGGCGATGAACCCCACCATCTTCGCGCGCACCGCATCGTCCGGCTCGCCGAGCCGGCCACCGATGCCGCCGTGATCGTACCCGGCCATCTCATGGATCTCGACCTGGGGGTGGCCGGCGGCGAGCAGGGCCGCGGCGAAGTAGCGGTTCTCGTCGCCGCGCAGGGTCATGTCGTGCTCGGCGTACAGCACCAGCCACGGTGGCGTGTCCTTGCTGGCGTGGCCCAGCGGCGCGGCCTCGTCGATCAGGATGGTGGTGGCAGGCAGGCCGCGCTCGCCACGGATAGTGTTGTGGGTGGCCATCTGCCCGCTGAGCGGGATCACCCCGGCGACGTCGCGCGGGACGAGGTCGTAGGGCTTCAGCCAGCGCGGGTCCGCGCCGACCATCGCCGCGAGATAGCCACCCGCCGAATGCCCGGCGACAAAGACCCGCCGGGGATCACCGCCATAGGCGGCGGCATGCTGGCGCATCCACGCGATCGCTGCCGCTGCGTCTTCGACATACGCGGGATACTGGGCGCGTGGGCTGAGGCGGTAGTTGACCGCGGCGAGGATCACGCCGTCCTGCGCGAGCGCCTGGGCGCCGGCCCGGACGCTGTGCTTGTCGCCCTCGGTCAGCGCGCCGCCGTGGAACCACACCACGCAGGGCAGGTCCTTCGCGCCGACCGGCGCATAGACGTCGAGCGCGCAGCGCGTCCGTTCGTAGTCGCTCAGGCCCGGGCCGTTCTTGTAAGCGACATCGGCGGCAACCGTGGTCTCGACCGCACCGCAGCGCGGCCACGCAGCGCAGACCAGGATCGCCACCGCGAGCAGACCGGGCAGGCGTGCGTTCATGCGAGCGTCTCTGGAATGGTGGATCGACCGACGGCGGCAGCGGGCGCACGGGGCATGCTCATCCTACGCGGAAGACCACGCCGCCGTTGAGGGGCGCAGCGGCGCGCGTCAATCATCGAACCGCCACGCCGCCCGCGTCTCCCGCCCCAGGGGCAGCCCGCGCAGGCTGGCGCGGATCAGCTCCACCGGGATCGTCCCGCAGTGCAGCACGGCGTCATTGACCTGCTTGGTGGTCATCCCCGTCGCGGTCAGCTCCTTGGCCAGTGCCCGCAGCTGCAGGCCGCCGACCATGTAGCCGCACTGGTAGAGCGGCGCGTAGTCGCCACCGATGTAGCGCCGCACCTCGCTGGTCGCGCCGAAGCGCTCGTGCCCGACGCGCTCGACCAGAAAGTCGACCATCTGCGCCGGGGTCATCCGCCCGAGGTGGAACTTGAGCGTGACGATGATGCGCGCGGCGCGGTGCATGCGCCAGAACAGCATGCCGACCTGGTCCTCGGGCGAACGCGCGTAGCCCAGGTCCCACAACGCCATCTCCCAGTACAGCGCCCAGCCCTCGACCAGGAACGGCGTGGTGAATTCGCCGCGGTAGGCGCGGAAGCGCTGCGCGTACCAGCTCTGCAGGTGATGGCCGGGGATCAGCTCGTGCGCGGTGGTGAGGCGGGTGAAGTGGCGGTTGTTGCCGCGCATGCTCATCAGCTTGTCGGCGTTGCTCATGTCCTCGCGCGCGTAGGCGGCCAGCACGTTCATGCCGTCGTAGGCCACATACGGCGTCAGCCGCTGGGCGTCGCTGGTGATGAGCTTGATGCGCCAGGTCTCCGCGCACAGCGGCGGCACGGTGACCAGGTCGCGCTGCGTGACGAAGGCGATGGCCTCGACGGCCTGGCTGGCGATGTACGCATCCTGCGCGCCGGGCGGCGCGGAATCCGCCTTCACCCGCTCCAGGGCCGCATGCCAGTCGTCGGCGCAGCCCATCGCCTTGGCCGCCTCGCGCATGCGCGCCTCGCACCAGGCGAACTCGCGCTCGCCGATCGCCAGCAGTTCATCCGGGGTGTAGGGCAGGAACTCCTTGGCGAGGTCGCGCGCCAGGCCGGCGGCGCCGAGCGCCTCGCCGAGCAGCGGATCCTCGTCCTTGCCCTTCAACCCGGCGCAGTCCTCGCGCAGGTATTTCACGAACTCGTCGAGCGCCTTTTCGGACTGCTCGTACGGGGACTTCATCCACCATGAGAAGCCCGGCTGCGCCCCGTCATACGCCTCATACCAGGCCTTGGTCGCCTCGCGCATCGCCGCGATGGTCTGCGTCGCGCGCAGCGCCAGCAGCGGCGTGATCGGCAGCGGCACGGCCTCGTCGACCTTGACGCCGTCAGCCGGGGGATGCTCCGCGGCCGCATCCTTGTCGGCGACCTTATGTCCCAGCTCCAACCGCGCGCGGATGCGGCGGACCTGGTCGGGGATGGCCGCGAGCGTCGCCGCAGCCGCCGCCTGGTCGACCTGTTCATGGTGCCAGCGCGCCATCAGCAGATCGGCCACGGGCGTGCGGAACGGCAGCAGGTCGGCGAGTTGCGCCAACCGCGCGCGATCCTCCGCGAGCTTGGCGAGCTCGTAGGTCAGCTGGGTGCGCAGCAGCAACCAGTCGATCCGGCCCGCCTCGCCCAGCGCGTCGAAATCAGCCGCCGCCAGCGTCACTTGCCAAGCCGCGTACATCTGCGCCCGCCGCGCGTTGCAGGCGTCGGCCCAGGGCAGGTTGTAGAAGCGCGAGACGGTGGACTCTTCGACGTCGAAGGTGCGGACGGTGTCGGCGAATTCCGCGCCGTCAGCGCGCTGCTCGGCGGCGGCGAGCCCCACGGCACAGGCGTGCAGCACGACGATGAGGAGGATCAGGCGCGCGGGGGTCATCGGCGATCCCTGGATGGGTCGAGTGGGCAAGGAACCGGTTTCTAAGCGGCCGGCGCAGGTCGGCCAGTGTCGAAGGCTGGCGGACGGTGCGCTGCCGGCGGAGGGCCAACGATGGAGAAGTGGCATGACTCGCTGGCACCAGCCCAGCGCTCCTCGCGCGCCCATGACGGCTTCGCCGGAACCGTGAGCCGCATCTCCTCGGATCGCCCAGCGGTCGGCGCGCTGGGCGGATACTGCGCGTGCGGTGAGGGGTGCGCCGAAACACCACTTCCCTGTCCAATCCGCCCGCGTCGCGGGGATGAGAGTCTTGCCCATGGCCCGGCACGCGCCGGCACGGTCCCTTGGGTCGTTCGCTCCCCATGCATCTCGGTCACGTCACGTGCGGTTCCAGAATTCGCCATTCTGTATCCAATTCATAACCCTGTTTAGTGAAAGGATATGTCCACCCCTGCTCGCCATCATTTTCTGAAACGCGACAGACGCGGGCGCTGTTCAGGAGAGGCTCCACAACGACGCGTAGGTTTTCAACTCCGCTTGCCAGGGGAAATCCTGGGGGGTAAACTCAGCGCATTCCACGTGCATGCCATCGGCCCATTGCGTGCGGTCGTCTGCGCTCAAAGCGCCCATTCCATTCAACCATGGAACATCCCGGTGGCAGCACGATACCCGCTTCATCGACCGATTATGCTGGGCCAGGGCCGACCTTGCGACGCGGTTGGCGACCACCACCGCAAACCTGACCAGAGCGCTTGCGACGATTCCGCTGACCGTTCAGCATCGACGGGGGCGATGAAGGCGATGACCGCATGGATGCCCGCAGCCCCGCCGGTCCGATCGCGGACGCGGCGCGCGGCAGCACGTCCGCACGCGACATCGACATGTGGAAAGCAGACTATTTTCGCTGTCCGGTTCCTTTCTGCCAGGGGCATCTGTGATCAACGGATGGGAACGGTTTGACATGCCTACGGCATCCATCGAACGAAAACCTGCGGCACGCGCCGGCACCCTTGCGCCATCTTCGCGCGTGACCTCGACGGGTCATTGCGCGTTGCACACAGGCCAGGGCCATGCGCGCGGCGCCATGCGCAGAGAGGGCAGCGGCCTCGCTCGCAGGAACCGTTGCGCCTTCACCCTCTTCGAGATCGCACTCTCGCTGGGCTTGCTGGCCTTCGGGGTGACCAGCGTGCTGGTGCTCTTCCCGATGGGCATCAAGGCCCAGCAGCTGTCGCGCTTCCAGATCTACGCCGCGGCCAAGGCCGAGGAGATGGTCGAGCAGTTCAACGGCGCCCACCCCGACAACGCCACCACCGACAGCGAGGGACCGGACCTGTGGGAGAGCACCGGCGCCTACCGCAGCCAGGCGTGGGACCTGGAGGCGCGCCTGGATTCGCACCGCTATGGGATGATGGGCCTGCCGACCGCCCTGGCGCAGCGACTGGACAGCGACAACGACGAGATCCAGCAGATCCTCAGCTCCGGCGGCAAGATCTATTACGCGCAGCCGATGGCGGCCTCCGACACCGAGGAGATGGTGCAGACCCAGGCGCCACCGCAGGAGATCCAGAAGCTCATCATCGGCGTCACCGGCCACGCGCAGCAGAACTGCGTGCACATGTTCGCGCTGAAGAACTGGCCGTATACCGTGGCCACGCCGTCGCCGCCGCTGCACAGCATCCACCTCAACGACAGCTGGTTGCCGCCGGTCCGCACCGCGACCAGCGGCGGCTACTGGAACATCTTCCAGTGGCCGCAGGTCGGCGAGGACTGGCTCTACTGCTGGGAGACCGCCGTCATTCCCGGCGTGGCCATTCCCGGCACCGACCCCGACCTGCAGAAGGTCTTTGACTGGCCCGAACCCGCGGGCAGCTCCAATCTGCCGATCATCACCGGCGCCATCACCCACTACGGCTTCCTGCCCTACGCGGCCAACCCGCTGCCCTTCGGCACTCCGTCGTCGGTGGACTTCAAGGACGGCACCAGCACCACGCTCTCGAGCAGCGACGCCTGCATCCGCTACGTCCAGGCGGCGCTGTGGTACTGCCAGCAGAAGTCGCTCGTTGGCGGCTCGGGCATCACCTCCAGCTTCTGGAATCCCGCGGGGCTGCCAGCGGCCAACGCGATCCCGACCTTCGAGCCCAGCACGCCCGACGACAAGAAGTGGATGCAGGTGCAGGCGATGCGCTTCCTCAGCCACGCCGCGACCTCCCTGACCGGCTGGTTCCCGCTCACCGCCGGCGCACCCGGCGGCAGCGTGCCCGACCTGACCACCGGCATCACCATCCGCTCGGCCACGCTCGACGGCCGGGCGGGCGCGCCGGATCTGGTGATCACCAACGACCTCATCCACTACTACCACGAGCGCGCGGTGCGGCTGATGATGGAGTTCGCGGCGCGCTACCCCTACGACTGGGCGGTGCCACGGCCGATCGAACGCTCGATCATGAGCGACTACCCGCTGCTCCAGCTCGACATGTACACCACCCCGCTGACCGGCACGATCTTCGGCACCGGCCCGGCGTTCGGCAGCGGCGTGGCGGCGCAACCGGCGGCGCAGTGGCGGCCGCTCTCGCCGCGGCCGATCCGCCACATCGGGCTCGGTCAGATCTACCCGGTCAACCAGAACCCGCAGTACCTGGGAGCGCCGCCCAATCCCATGGGTGGCCAGAACAAGCTCGACGGCACCATCGTGCCGGGCGGCCCCAGCGGACTGATGGGCAACCTCGACCACTACAACCTGGGCCGCCCCTTCGACGCCTCGGAAAGGTGCCGGGAAATCGTCTTCTGGACCGCCGACTGGCAGTCCTACGAGGATTTCGAGACCCTGCCGAGCGCGCCGGTCGACGCCAGCAAGTACCCCATCGCCGGGCCGCGCATGACCGGCACCGGCAGCGCCAGCGGCGCCACCACCTACCGCAAGTGGGAGGACCGCATGTGGGACCTCGACTTCGTCGATCCCCACCTCTTCGCCTTCCGCAACCCGGAAAAGACCGAGCTGTTCATCAACGCCAACCCGGGCAACGCGCCGACCGGCACCGACACCACCAGCTGGGAGATCCTGAACGTGTCGCTGGACGCCAGCAGCTCCGACAAGGGCTCAGGGCTGGAGAACCGCAAGATCTTCAACGGCCTCTACGGCGCCGACCGCAACTTCAACAAGCGCATCGACCGCGGCCCGGTGCCGCGC
>JACDGQ010000674.1 GCA_013821615.1 Planctomycetota bacterium | reverse complement strand
GGAGGCCGCCGAGTTCCTGCGCGGCAACCGGTTGCCGGAAACCCTGGGCTGAAGGCTGGCGGGACGCGTCGGCCAGGCCCGAGCCCAGCCCACGCGTCACCCGCCTCCCGTGCCTTCAGAGAGCGGGCTTGGCGCCGCCCTGGCCGTCCGCCGGTGGTGCTTCCGGAGCCGCGCCGCCGCCAAGGCCGCTGCCCATCATCATGCCCAGCATCAGCAGCTGGCCATAGGGCGCGAGCGGGCTGTCCTTGCCCTCGGCGACCGTCCATGCCTGGTCCTTCTTCACCATCTTGACCACCGTGCTGTGCGGCTTGCCGAAGGCCTTCCACCCCAGGGTCAGGGTGCGCGCGTCGCCTTCGCCCTCGACCTTGGTGACGGCGAACGAGTCGAGCATGGCATCGAGTTTGAGGTCGTAGACGGCGAGCGCCGCCTTCACTTCGGTGAACGCCGGGCCGACCTTGCCGAGCAGATCGCGCAGCGCGAGCGCGCGCATCTGCGCCGCGGTGGTGAAGCCGGTACCTTTGATGGCCGCCACCACGTGCACCAGGGCGGCGCGGAGCTTGACCTTGTCATCCAGGCCGGCCTTCGGGATCCACGCGGCGACGTCGTTGACGAAGCCCTGCAGCCCGGCGACATCCATCGCCGCCGTGCCCGGCTGCGCCGGCTGCTGCGCGGCCGCGCCCAGGAAGCCGGCGACCTGCTGCAGGCCCGCGACCAGCTCGTCGGGCTTGATCTGGGCGAGCGCGGGCTGGGCCTGGCTCATCAGCATGTCGACCGCGCTGGGCTGCTGCATCAGTGCCAGGAAGGCATTGACCTGCAGGTCGTCGTTGGCGTCGGCGTGCGTGACGTTGTCCACATACTGGCGCTCGGCCAGCGCCTGCTGCTCCTTGGGCAGCAGCGCGAACAGGCCCTTGAGATCGTTGTTGCGTAGCGCCTTGGCCCAGGTCGCGACCAGGCCGTCCGGGGTCGCCGGATCGAGATTGGCCGCCTGGAGGGGGGCCAATGCCGCGGCGGCGAGGACGAGGGACAGCAGGAGTGCACGCATGGATTATCCTTCGGCGGGTGGTGGATTGAGCGTAGACGACGTGGATGGCGGCGCAATGTGCCCGACAGGAACTTCGCCGCCCAGCGTCAAGGTCAGGCAGAACCGGATCGTTCTGGCGCGATCGCGGTCGGCACCAGAATTGCTTCTACGCCGTCAGTGCCGGAATGCGGTCTTTCTGAGCCAGCCAGCGAGCCTGGCAGGAGCCTCCCATGTTCATGTTCATGGATCCCACCTACCTCATCATCATGGTCGTCGGCATGGCGCTCTCAGGGCTCGCCGCCCTGCTGGTGAAGATGCAGTTCGCCCGCGCCCAGAAGATCGCGATCGCCAGCGGCCTCACCGGGCGCGAGGTCGCCGCGCGCGTGCTACGCGATGCCGACATCACCGACGTCGAGATCGTCGAACACCCGGGCTTCCTCTCCGATCACTACAACCCGATGACCAAGACCCTGGCGCTCAGCCCCGAGGTCTACAACGGCATCACCGCCGCGGCCGCCGGCATCGCGGCGCACGAGGTCGGCCACGCCATCCAGCACGCGCGCGGCTACGCGCCGATGTGGGTGCGCAGCGCGCTCGTGCCCGTCGCCAACATCGGCAACATGATCGGACCGTGGCTGGTGATCATTGGCGCAGGGCTCGGCGCGGCCCACCAGGCGGCGCATGGCGGTGGCCTGGGCTACACCCTGGCCCTGGCCGGCGTGGCGCTGTTCGGCACCGCCACCGCCTTCTCGCTGGTGACGGTGCCGGTGGAATTCAACGCCTCGGCCCGCGCCCGCGAGCGCCTCGTCGCCCTCGGCATCACCCAACCCGGTGAGGAAGACCATGCGGTGCGTGGCGTGCTGCTCGCTGCCGGCATGACCTATATCGCCGGTGCGGGCATCGCGCTGATGAACCTGCTCTACTGGGCGGCCCAGGCGGGGCTGCTCGGCGGCCGCCGCGACGATTGAACAACGCTGCCGTGGTTCTCCCGCAACGGGCTTGAGGCCTTCCCAACCGTTCCTAGAGTCTCGCCATGCCCTACAACGATGACGACAGCAGCCCCACCACCGCCGGCGCGCCCAAGGTCCTGATCCAGAAGATCAAGGATGCGCGCGAGGTCGACCTGCCCTCGCGCCTGCTGATGGACCGCATCGTCTACCTCGGCACCGAGATCGACAACCTCTGCGCCAACAACATCGTCCAGCAGCTGCTCCACCTGCAGCTCGAGGACGCGGCCAAGCCGATCACCCTCTACATCAACAGCCCGGGCGGCTCGATCGTCGACGGCATGGCCATCTACGACGTCATCCGCCGCAGCAAGGCGCCGGTGCACGCGGTGGTCGCCGGCATGGCCGCGAGCATGGGTGCGGTCATCCTCTCCGGCTGCACCAAGGGCGAGCGCGCCATCCTGCCGCACGGCGAGGTGCTGCTCCACCAGCCGCTCGGCGGCGCCCGCGGTCAGGCCACCGACGTCGAGATCCAGGCGCGCGAGATCAAGAAGATGAAGGAGACCCTCATCGACATCTTGGTCGAGGCGACGAGCAAGAAC
>JACDGQ010000045.1 GCA_013821615.1 Planctomycetota bacterium | reverse complement strand
AGGGAGCAGGGAGCAGGGAGCAGGAAGCAGGAAGCAGGAAGCAAGGGAGCGAGGGAGGAGGGGGAGGCGCGAGACTTGGGGATGGGGGTGCGGGCGCTAGCTCATCTCGCCTCTGCTGGGCTTCGCCTCTTGCGCACGGGGCGCGGCGCGCGACGAGAGGGCATGCCCACGCGCGCGCTCACCGGTCCCCGCTCCCAGGCACTGTTCAAGAAGGCGCTGCGCCGCATCCCGGGGGGGGTCAACTCGCCGGTGCGGGCGTGGAAACGGCTCGGTGGCAAGCCGCCGGTGATCGCGCGCGGTGCGGGCGCGTGGCTGACCGATGTGGATGGGCGGCGTTACGTCGACTACGTGCTGAGCTGGGGTCCGCTGATCCACGGGCACGCGCATCCGGCGGTGGTGCGCGCGATCACGCGCGCGGCGAAGGATGGTACCAGTTTCGGTGCCCCGACGGCAGCGGAGGGCAGCTATGCGGAGACGCTGTGCGCGGCCTTGCCGGGGATGGACCAGGTGCGCCTGGTCAACTCGGGCACCGAGGCGACGATGAGCGCGCTGCGCGTGGCGCGTGCGGCGACCGGTCGCGATCTCATCATCAAGTGCGATGGCTGCTACCATGGCCACGCCGACCACCTGCTGGTCGCGGCGGGCAGCGGCTGCGCCACGCTCGGGCAGCCCGACAGCGCGGGCGTGCCCGCGGCCTTCACCGCGTGCACCATATCGGTGCCGTACAACGACCTCGCCGCGGCCGAGCGCATGTTCACGCGCAACCGCGGCCGCATCGCCGCCTTCATCGTCGAGCCGGTGGCCGGCAACATGGGCCTGGTGCTACCGCAGGCGGGATATCTGGCCGGGCTGCGCGCGCTGTGCACGGCGCACGGCGCGCTGCTGGTGTTCGACGAGGTGATGACCGGCTTCCGCACCGCGTGGGGCGGCTACCAGCGGCTGTGCGGGGTGCGGCCCGACCTCACCTGCCTGGGCAAGGTCATCGGCGGCGGCCTGCCGCTGGCCGCTTACGGCGGGCGCCGCGACGTGATGGCGCACCTGGCGCCGCTGGGCCAGTGCTACCAGGCGGGCACGCTCAGCGGCAACCCGGTGGCGGTCGCGGCGGGTGCGGCCACCCTGGCGCTCGCCGCCAAGCCGGGTTTCTATGCGCGCCAGGGCGCGGCGCTCACCGCCCTGCTCAGCGGGCTGCGCGAACTCGCTGCCGAAGCCGGAGTGGCCATCCAGTTCGCCCAGAGCGGCACGATGTGGGGATTCTTCTTCAGCGACCGGCCGGTGGTGGACTACGCCACGGCCGCGGCCAGCGACGTGGAGCGCTGGCGCCGCTTCTGCGCGGCGATGATCGCGCACGGCGTGTACCTGGCGCCCAGCCCCTTCGAGGCGGCGTTCTGGTCGGCTGCGCATGGTCCGCGGGAAGTGCGCGCGACGCTGAAGGCGGCGCGACTGGCATTCGCGGCGGCCGCGGGCTGACGTCAGGTCGCAACGCAGCGCGAAAACATTCTCGAGCGATCTGAGAGCGTGGCGGAAATTTGCCCGGCGCCACGAAGCGGGGTATCCTCAGTGTGCTCTCAGCCACTGGAAGGCACCCGCACACGCCGTGGAAACAGACCTGGTATGACACACCGCAGATGCCATGGGTCCGATCGTCCATCGTCATCAAATCAGCATTCATATAATCAGCGGGATGACACCTTCGACATCGAATCACGTGTGGAAAAACCGGTTCAAACCGAGCAACTTCGCTTTTGCGCGTACGGAAAGCACATGTTCCACCCATTGAAGCATCCGCTGCGCGCGGCGAATCGTGCCAATGCGCCAAGCGTTGCGCTCACGCCAAAGCGCGCCGCCGGTCTGACCATGATCGAGATCATGCTCGCGGTGGTGGTGCTCACGGTCGGCATCATGGGTGTGCTGAGCAACATCCCGACCCTGAATTCGGCACGCAATCTCGCCATCGAGATGGCGCAGGCGCAGCAGATCGCGGCGATCATGTCCGAGCGCCTGATGGGCACGGCGTGGAACGATCTCGGCGGCCAGAACAGCGGCAACCAATGGTCACTGCCACGCTATGCCGCGGATCCGGACGGCGACGGCACCACAGTGACCACCGTCAATCCGCCGCTCAAGGACAATAATGCGGCCAGCGCTAACGACGATCTCGTCGCCCTGGGGATCCTCTCGCAGAAGTCGGGGGTGCCGGACCTCAAGGTCTACGTCGAGTACTACGATGGCACGGCCATCCTCGGTGGCGTGGGCAGCGCGGTGACGCCGCCCACCGACCGCGCGACCTTCTATGCACGCATCACCAACGGCGCCGGTGTCACCAACCGCATGACCACCTTCAGCATCAGCTCGGGCGCGTCATTTACCAACAACACCGTCATCCGCATCCTGATCACCTGGCGCGAGAGCGCGAACGGCGTGGCGGCCCTCCGCCACGAGCTCTTCCTCGCCCGCAAGCAGTGACCGGAGGCATCATGAACCGCACTCGCACCCGCCGTCCCCAGTCCCGCCTGGCCTACTCCATGCTGGAGGTGATCATCGCCGTCGCGCTGTTCACCCTGGTGATGTCCGCGGTCTTCCAGGCGATGCTGGGCATCAGCGGCTACGTCGCCAGCGCCGAGATCCAGGACGACCTCACCGTCGAGGGGCAGCGCGTCATGGCGGTGATCAGCGAGGATCTGGTGGCTTCGGGCTGGTACTTGCCGGAAGGCCAGCCGACCCTCAGCGGGGTGGCCAATGACCGCAGCTACTACTTCTACCCGTACGTGCAGGTCCAGTACAACACCGGCTCGGCAACCGGCCTGGGCACGCGCTTCCCGCACACCCACCGCGTTTCGAGCACCCAGAACACCACGCCGAGTCCGAGCGGCCAGGTCACGCTCACCCACCTCGCTGGGCTGCCCGGGGCCGCCGCCGATGCCAGCCTGGCGCCCGGCGCGATGGGTGCCGCCTACACCACCAGCTTCTATGCGCTGAGCCAGGAGCTGGTGTTCCTGCAGGTGCACAACGGTTTCTACAACGCGGATCCACGCGCCCAGGTGCTGTCGCCGATCGACTTCAGCAACAAGAACGGCTACACCTACGACACCGCGGCGAATCCGATCGATGCCAACAGCCACCACGCGCTCGGCATCCGCAAGATCAGCGATTGGGCGCGCATCCCGGCGAACTACGTCGCACCGGCGGCCGGCAGCGGCACCGATGGCAGGTTCTACATCGCGGACCCGGTGGCCGTCGACACCGGCGGCAAGGTCTTCGAGGCGAATGTGAACGGCATCTGGCTGCGCCCGCCGACCAATGCCCCGGTCTACGCGATCAGCATGCCGCTGCGCTGGGAGGCGATCAGCCAGTATCCGACCCTGACCACCCCGACCGCGACCGTGCCGCAGCGCGTCGACGTCGGGGATCTGCGCGAGTACACCTACGCGGTGGTGCCGAATGGTTCCAACAACAGCCGCGGCCAGCTGGTGCGCGCCTATAAGAAGCCGACCGCCCAGCTGTCGGCCACGGACCGCAGACTGTCCACCGGTACCTTTGCGGACCCGGACAGCAACACCAACCGCGACTTCGCCATGGTCGTCGACAAGGTGCTGTCCGACCACGTCGACCGCATCACCTTCGACACCTTCCGCACCGACGGCAACCTGGAGATCAATCAGATCCGGGTGCGCGTCTTCATGTCCCGCCAGTCGAATCAGAGCATCAACGGGAACGCGCCCAAACACCGCATCGTCGAGGCGACCGTGAGCATGCGCTCGACCACCGATACTGAGGCCCTCAACAGCCTGATCTCGGGGCTCGGCAGCGGCGGCTCCATGCTTCTTCACTGAACCGCCCGCAGACTCGAGGAACCAGCCATGACCACCAGCACCAACATCGCCGCACCCCGCAACGGGGTCCGCCGCGGCAGCGCCCTGGTCGTCGCCATGGTCGTCATGGTCGCCAGCGTGGCTATGCTGATGCGCTCATCGGACAGCGTGAGCGGCAGCTTCAAGCTGCTGCGCGCGAAGCTCATCGAGCAGAAGGTGCTGGCCGCCGCCGAGGCGGTGTGCAGCAGCCATGAGACCGAGTTGTCAAACCGGCTTACGGCGGGCGACTTCAACGCACTGAATATTTGGACCTCGACGTACGGACAGAACTACTTCGGTGACTGCCAGGTGAAGTGGCGCATCGAGCCGGTGATGATCGGCACGCCGCTGGACCCGGCCAACGCCAGTTACCAGTTCGTGGCAAACCCCGACCCTAACCCCAATGCGGTCCTGCCCTCTGCGCCACAGTTGCAGAACACCGACCTCTATCATTACCGCATTGCCACCGAGGCGGTCTATTCCGAGAACGGCGTGCAGCGCTGTAAAGCCCAGGCGGTGCGCGTCGTACAGATGTCACTCACAATGCTCTTCCGCTACGCGATCTTCTACGGGCAGACCGGCCCCGCCGGGGACATCGAGTTCGCGCACGGCCCAGACCTCTCCGTTCTCGGCGGCATCCACACCAACGGCGCGCTGTACATGGGCGGCAGCAGCTGCCCCGGCCCTACCAACACCACCGCTGGCGTCAACACCGGCGGTCAGACCATAATTGGCGCCTCCAACAACAAGGTGACGGTGACCGCGGTCAACGGCGTGTTCTTGATGAACAAGCGCTACAACTACTACAACCACGGCGGCGCCAGCTATCCCGCCGCACTCGACCCCAACAATCCGGACCCGACCAAGATCACCGATTCCAGCCTGTTCTACACCAGCGGCAGTGCGCGCACCATCAACGGCACCGCGATGACCTACACCAGCGACTCGCGGGGTGACCCCAGCTTCAAGACCAACTCGCTGACCACCTGGGGCGGATACGTGCGCACCAGCGTGACCGGCGCGACGGTAATCAAGACCCTGTCCAACATCCCCGAGCTGGCGGGGCGCCCGACCGAACCGGTGCGGCTCAACGATGCAACCGGGATGCTGGAGCAGGCCCGCCAGCGTTGCTCATGGCAGACCTCGACCATGGCCCAGGTGCCGGCGCCGCAGTTCGCGGAGAGCAGCACCGGCTTCGACGCCAACTACCTGGCCAACGGCGTGTACGTTAGCTACAGCCTGGGCCAGAAGGAGGCCGGTGGCGTGGGCTGGACCAAGGAGACCAACCCCGTGAACCTCGCAACCACGTTCATCTCCCCGCCCCAGGTGCCGACGGCCTTCCTCTACCACATGCAGACCTTCCCGACGACGACCTCTACGCCGACCCCCACCCAGGAGGTGATTCCGGTGGTTGCCGGCCTGATCATCCGCGAGCGCCCGACGCAGTTCGGCTGGTGGAAATGCACCGTCGGCGGTACCGTCGCCGTGCCGACGTGGAATTGGTCATGGGATCCGGGCGTGGCCAACACGGCCACCCGCCAGACGGCGCCGCCGTTCCCCACCGTGGCGCAATACAACCAGGCGCTCAGCGACAATAACGCCGGCGATAACCGCGGGTGGATCACGTACTGGTACGCTCGCTACACCTATTCCAGCTACATGGCGAGCCAATACCAGGTCAACCTCGGCCGTCTCGACATCACCAACTCCTTCTTCTACTACTTGCGCGACCTCTACGTCTACACCGGCAGCGTGGTGTCCGCCATCTATCCGACCGCCACCGACGACGCCATCTTTAACCGCCGGGAATACTGGGCCCAGGGCAAGTACAACGCGGCGTCGATGCCACAACAGAGCATCCTGACGCTGAACTGGAACGCGATCCAGAACATGCTGCGCAACTCGACCCTGCAGAATCTCAATGACTCGACCACGACCAACTGGAACAACAATTCCGACAGCAACAATGCAGGACGCGCCTACTTCGGCATGACCATCAACGGCGCGGCCGCCCCCGGCACGGACCCGATCCGTAGCCACTTCAACGGACTGATCTTCGTCAACCGCGCAAACCGCAACGCCTACGATGCGACGACCAATCCCACGGGCGTGAAACCCAACGGCTTCGAGGCTTCACCGCACTTCGGCTTCAACGCCGCGGTGCGCCTGGCGCAGGCCTCGGACATCAGCTGGAACCACATCGCCGCAACCAACCCGCTCGGCACCAGCAAGCTCACCGTGGTCACGCCCAACCAGATGTTCTTTCAGGGCGATCTGAACACCATTACGCACGTCGACGCAGCAGGGGTGCAACAGACCACCCCGGTGGCGGTGATGTGCGATATGGTCACGGTGCTGACCAACAACTGGAGCGACGCCAGCAACAACAGCGTCGAGGCGCCGGCCAGCGGCGCCTGGTACAACGGCATGACCGGCGGCGCGACCACCAGCTACAACGTCGCCCTGGTGGTGAACAACATGCCGACCGTACAGTCGGTCGCCACCGACGACGCGTCTGTGCACACCTTCGCCTGGTACCTCGAGGACTGGGGCGGCACGGACTACTACTTCAAGGGCAGCATCGTGGTGCTCAACGGCCGGCGCTACGGCTGCGGCTTCAACTGCGGCAACAGCCGCACGGGCACACCCGGACTCGACATCCCGACCGACCGCAGCTCGCCGGCGCCCAACCTCTACGGTGCGCCGACCCGGCACATCACCTTCAACAACGATTTGTTGACCAGCGCCGGCACGCCGCCCTTTGCACCGCACGGCACCGCTTTGTCACGCCAGGTGAACTACTCGTATGTGGTGATGACGCGCTGAGCCGCGGCAGGAGCCGGCGAGGGACATTCCAGGCATCCGACGCCGGGTTCGGCCGTGACTTTTCCGCGCCCCGGCTAACCTCCCGCGCTTCGCCCCGACGGGGTGGACCAGGAGTACCGAGCCGTGCCAACCGCCGTGTCGCCCGCGAAAGTCGCCAAGTTCGGGGGCACCTCCGTCGCCACCGCCGCCCAGCTGCGCAAGGTCCAGGCCATCATCGACGCCGATCCGGCGCGGCGCTTCATCGTGCCGTCGGCGCCGGGCAAGGCCGACAGCAAGGACACCAAAGTCACCGACCTGCTCTACCTGACCCAGCAGCTCGCCGCCCAGGGTCAGCCGCTCGGACCGGTGTGGGACGGCATCGCCACGCGCTTCACCGGCATCGTTGCCGACCTCGGCCTGGATCTCGACCTGCGCCCGGTGCTGGCCGAGGTCAAGGCGCGCATCGAGGGCGGCGCAAACGCCGACTATGCCGCCAGCCGCGGCGAGGCGATCCACGGGCGCGTGCTCGCGGCGCTGCTGGGCGCCGACTACGTCGACGCCGCCGAGGTGGTGCTGTTCGACCGCGCCGGACGCCTCGACCCGCGCACGTACCAGCTGATCGCCGCGCGCTGCGCCGGGCCCGGCCGCTACGTGATCCCCGGATTCTACGGCCGCGATCCCCACGGCGAGATCAAGACCTTCAGCCGCGGCGGCTCGGACGTCACCGGCGCGATCGTGGCCAACGCCCTGGGCGTGGCGCTCTACGAGAACTGGACCGACGTCTCGGGCGTGCTGATGACCGACCCGCGCGTGGTCGCCGAGGCCAAACCGATCGTCGAGATCACCTACCGCGAACTGCGCGAGCTGTCCTACATGGGCGCCAGCGTGCTGCACGAGGAAGCGGTCTTCCCGGTGCGCGAGAAGGGCATCCCGATCAACATCCGCAACACCAACCTGCCCGCGGACCCCGGCACCATGATCGTCGCCGAGCGCGACCCCGGCCACCAGGTGGTGGTGGGCATCGCCGGCACCAAGGGCTTCACGGTGGTGCACCTCGAAAAGGCGCTGATGAACGCCGAGGTCGGCTTCGGCCGGCGCGTGCTCGACGTCTTCGAGCGCCTGGGCATCAGCTACGAGCACACCCCGACCGGCATCGACACCATGTCGGTGGTGGTCGCCGACAAGCAGCTGGGCAACCGCCTCGACGAGGTGCTCGAGGACCTGCAGGCGGCGCTGAAGCCGGACTCGCTCAAGGTGACCGCGCGCATGGCGCTGATCGCCACTGTCGGCCAGGGCATGAACCACGCGGTCGGCACCGCGGCGCGGTTGTTCTCCGCGCTCGCCAAGGCGCGCGTGAACGTGCGCATGATCGACCAGGGCTCGAGCGAGCAGAACATCATCGTCGGTGTCGAAGAGGCCGACCTGGCCACGGCGATCCGCGCGATTTACAACGAATTCGCCTGAGGGTCTCCGCCCACCCGGATAGAACAGGAGGGCGCGGAGGCGCGGAGGATGACGGCCAGGAAGGGTTCCTCCCGCTCCATTTCTTGGCTTCTCCCAGCGGATTCCGCTTCAGGGAGCCTCGGCGAGAGCATCACTATGGAGAGTCGGAGCAACGGAGGGCGAGGCCGGATCAGCCTTCGCGGGCTCGGCCGTCCCCTCCGCGCCTCCGCGTCCTCCTGTTCTATCCTGCTCGATCCACCGTGATCACCCGCGCAGGTGCTCGGTGAGGAGGCGGATGTACGGCGCGTGGTCGGCGCTGGCGGCGCACTCGCGCGCGCTGTGCATCGACAGCATCGGGTTGCCGACGTCGACCACGGACAGGCCGAGGCGCGCGGCGGTGGCGGGGCCGATGGTCGAGCCGCAGCCCAGGTCGCTGCGCACCACGAAGTCCTGCAGCGTGACGTCGGCGCGCTTCGCCAGCGCGCGCAGGGCCGCCGCCGAATCCGCGGTGGTGGCGTAGCGCACGTTGGCGCTGCTCTTGAGCACCGGGCCGCCGCCCAGGCGCGGTTTGTGGCGCGGTTCGTGGCGGTCGGCGTAGTTGGGGTGCACCGCGTGCGCCATGTCGGCGCTGATCAGGGCGCTGCCGGCGAGCGCGGCGAGGAAGGCCGCGCGTCCCAGCCCGCGTTCCAGAGCGATGCGCTCCAGCACCGCGCCGAGCAGCGGGCCGTCGGCGCCGGTGTCGCTGCCCGAACCGACCTCCTCGTGATCGAAGCAGGCCAGCACCGGCACCGTCGCCGCGTCGCCGTCGCCAGCATCCAGCAGCGCGGCCAGACCAGCGTGGCACGAGGCGAGGTTGTCGAGGCGCGGTGCGAAGATGAATTCATCCGCCGCCCCGCCGAGGGTGCTGGCGGTGAGGTCGTACAGCGCGAGGTCGTGCGCGACGATCTCGCCGGCCGAGACGCCGGCCGTGGCGAGCAGCGCGGTGAAGGCCGCATCGGCCTCATTCTTGCCGTCCTTCTCGGAGCCGGCCAGGCCCCAGAAGGGCGCGAGGTGGAGCTGCGGGTTGAGCCGCAAGCCGTCATCGTTGATCTTGCGGTCGAGGTGGATGGCGAGCTGGGCGACGCGCGCGAGCGGGCGGTGCAGGCGCACCAGGTGGCGCCCGCCGTCAGCGGTATGCACGGTGCCGGCCAGGCCGAGGTCGCGGTCGAGCCAGCTGTTGAGCAGCGCCCCGCCGTAGACCTCGACGCCGAACTGGCGGCAGCCCTCGCAGTGGTAGGCGGCGCGCGGCTTCAGGCGCAGATGCGGCGAGTCGGTGTGCGCGCCGATCAGGCGGAAACGCTGCGGCGGACCGGCGCCGCGCAGGATGAAGGCGATGACCGTAGCGCCGCGCCGCACCAGGAAGCGGCCGGCGGCGAGCTGCCACTGCGGGGCGCGCGCGTCGAGCTCGTGGAAGCCGGCAGCGAGCAGCCGGTCGGCCAGGGTCTGCGCAGCGTGCGCGGAGCTGGGCGCGGCATCGATGAAGGTGCAGAGGTCGCGGGCGGCGTGGTCCATGCGCGCATGGTGGAGCAGGAGGGGAGAAGGGGAAGGCAGGAGGGAGGGAGGGGAGAAGGGGGAGGCGCGAGGCCCGAGACTCGAGACTCGAGACTCGAGACCAGGGACACCAGGGTTAATCGATGAATGGAGGGAAGTCGCTCCCCCTTCCCCTTCTTCCCTCCGGCCGTCCCCTCCGTCACCTCTGGAAACGGCGCTCCAGCTCCGCCCACGGCAGGTCCAGGGTCGTGGGGCGGCCGTGCGGGCAGTGCTCCATGTGCTCGAGGCGGTAGAGCAGCGAGACCAGTTCGAGCTGCTCGGCGGTGGAGAGCTCCTGCCCGGCCTTGACGGCGCCGTGGCAGGCCAGGCCGTGGGCGATGCGTTCGCGCAATTTCGCGACCGCGTCGGCGGAGGAGCCGCCCTCGGCGAGAGTGGCGAGGAAGGCCGACCAGTTGAGGCGACGCAGCGCGGCCGGGTGGGCGCGCACCAGCACCGCGGTCGGACCGAAGACCTCGGCGATGATGCCGAAGGGGGCGAGCTGCGGCAGCAGACCCTCGAGCGCGGCGACCTCGTGGGCGAGCAGCTCGACGGTGCGCGGGATGAGCAGTTCCTGGCGTCCGCCGGCGGTGAGGTCGGTGGCGGCGGGATCCAGGCACAAGAACAGCGCCTTCTCGTGCAGCGCGTGCTGGTCGACCAGGCGGATGCCGCGGTCGGTCTCGATCAGCAGGTACATGCGGTTGAGCTGCACCACCCGGCGCACGCCGGGGAGATGGTCGGGGGCCGTGGGGGCCGCGGGGACCGCGGGGGAGGTGCGGAGTGCGGAGTGCGGAGTGCGGAGTGCGTCGGTGAACTCGGCGGTGGACCTGGGTCCGAGCGCTTGGGAGGCGGCGCGCGGGGAGGAATCGTAGACCGCTGCGGCCTCGCCCACGCGGGTCCCGGCGATGCCCTCGTTGGTGCGCGCTGGCGCCTGCCATGGCGCGTCCGGCACCGGGATCTGCGGCAGGAAGCGTTCCTGGTACGCCGGTGGTGGGGCTGCTTGCGGGGCCGGGCGCACCACGGTGCGCGCGATGATGTCGCCGGCGCCTGCACCTGTTACGCCGCCGAGCAGGCTGAAGCCCCCAGCGCCGGCCCCCAGCGCCTGCTGCAACGCGCTGCGCACCAGGGTGAAGACCTCGCCTTCGCGGCGGAAGCGCACCTCCGATTTGGTCGGGTGGACGTTGACGTCGACCAGGCCGGGATCGAGATCGAGGTGCAGGAACACCGCGCCGTGCAGGCGCGGCTCGAGGAAGCCCTTGAAGCCCTCGCGCACCGCGGCGAGCAGCAGCTTGTCGCGCACGAAGCGGCCGTTGAGGAACACGTACTGGCGCTTGGCGGTCGGGCGCGCCTCCTGCGGGTGGGCGATGAAGCCGGCGAGCTGCATGGTGTCGACGTGCGCCGCGACCGGCAGCAGGCGCTCGGCGAACTGGCGGCCGAAGAGCGCGCGCACGCGCAGGTCGAGGGTCTCGCCCGCGGGCAGGTCGATGACCGTGCGCGCGCCGCTCTCGCCGGCGGTTTCCAGGCGGAAGGCGACGCGCGGGTGGCTGAGCGCGAGGCGCATCACCTGGTCGGTGACGTGGCCGGCCTCAGCGGCCTCGGTCTTGAGGAATTTGAGCCGCGCCGGCACGTTCCAGAACAGGTTGCGCACGCTCACGCGCGTGCCGCAGGCCATCGCGCACGGTTCCAGCGCCACGCGCACGCCGCCCTCCAGGCGCAGGCGCCAGCCCTGCTCCTGGTCGGCCGGGCGGCTGGCCAGGGCGAATTCGCTGACCGCGGCGATCGACGGCAGCGCCTCGCCGCGGAAGCCGAGGGTGGCGATGCGGAAGAGGTCGTCGGCGTTCGTCAGCTTGCTGGTGGCATGCCGCGCCAGGGCCAGGGGCAGGTCGTCGCGGCGCATGCCGTGGCCGTCGTCCTCGACCTCGACCAGGCGCCGCCCGCCGTCCTCGAGGCGCACTACGATGCGCGTCGCGCCGGCGTCGAGGCTGTTCTCGGCGAGCTCCTTCACCGCGGCCGCGGGACGTTCCAGGACCTCGCCCGCGGCGATCTGGTTGGCGACGGCCTCGGGCAGCTGGCGGATCGGCGGCGGCAGGGGGGGCATGGGCGCACCATAAGGGCACGCTGTCGCATCCAACCGGCGCTTGCTTCGGATCTCTCGGGATTTGAACCGCCAAGTCGTCGTTGTAATGGACTCAGCCCGCGCTCGGCACCCACTCGAAGCGGCTGCCGTCGCGGGTCGCGGCGGGGGCGCTGGGCTCGGGCGTGGCGAGGGTCAGCGGCTCGTGGCGCTTCGGCGCCGGGCCCAGGCGGCGGTTGCCGCGGCAGCGCATCAGGCTGACCGCCACCGCGCGGAAGAAGCGCAGGGTATCGTAGAGCGGGTGGACGCCCGAGACCTTGTCGTTGTAAATGACCGTGATCGGCACTTCGCGGATGCGCCAGCCGGCGCGCGCGGCGAGTACGCACATCTCGGTCTCGAGGTCGTAGCGGCGTCCGGCCAGGGGCAGGCTGAGGATCAGGCGCGGATCGCAGACCCGGTAGCCGCTCTGGCTGTCGACCACCCGCCGCCCGGCGGCGAGGGTGACCAGGATGCTGCTCAGGCGGTTGAAGCCGCGCCGGTAGAGGGGCTGGCGACCAAGGTTGAGGATGCGCTTGCCGATCACCAGGTCGGCGCCGCGGTGCGCGGCGGCGATCAGCTGGCTGGCCTCGCGCGGGTCGTGCTGGCCGTCGCCGTCGAGCAGCACCACGCGCTGGTAGCCTTCCTGGACGGCCCAGCGGCAGCCGGCGATGATCGCGGTGCCCTTGCC
>JACDGQ010000673.1 GCA_013821615.1 Planctomycetota bacterium | reverse complement strand
ACTACCGGACTTCCGGACTCTCCCCCTCAAGGACGACTCCATGAGCAATCTCTCCTGGGATGACGAGCCCTCCTCCGCCCCGGTCGCCGCGCCCGCGGTGCAGCAGGCCGCGCTCGAACCGAAGACCGCCCGCGCCGCTCCGGCCGCTGCGGCCCCCGCCGCGCCGGTCCCCCGCCCCATGCCGCACGGCATCGAGGACGCGTCCCTCGCCGCGACCATGGGCGCCGCGCGCATCACCGTCGATGAGAAGAAGATCATCAACTGCCGTGCTGACCTCAACCAGCTGGTGCCGTTCAAGTACGAGTGGGCGTGGAAGAAGTACCTGGACGCCTGCGCCAACCACTGGATGCCGCAGGAGGTCAACATGTCGGCCGACGTGGCGATCTGGAAGGGCAACACCCTCAGCGAGGACGAGCGCCGCATCATCAAGCGCAACCTCGGCTTCTTCTCCACCGCCGACAGCCTGGTCGCCAACAACCTGGTGCTGGCCGTCTACCGCCACATCACCAACCCCGAGGCCCGCCAGTACCTGCTGCGCCAGGCCTTCGAAGAGGCGCTGCACACCCACGCCTACCAGTACATCATCGAGTCGCTGGGGATGGATGAGGCGGAGGTGTTCAACATGTACCGCGAGATCCCGGCGGTGCATGACAAGGCGGCGTTCGAGCTGCAGTTCACCAAGGAGCTGAACGATCCCAACTTCGTGACCGGCACGCCGGCGGCCGATCAGCGGCTGCTCCGGAATCTGATCGGGTTCTATGTCTTCATGGAAGGCATCTTCTTCTATGTCGGGTTCGTGCAGATGCTGTCGTTCGGGCGGCGGAATATGATGGTCGGGGCGAGCGAGGAGTTCCAGTACATCCTGCGGGATGAGTCGATGCATTTGAATTTTGGGATCGATGTCATCAATACGATCAAGGCTGAGAATCCGCATCTGTGGACGGAGGAGTTCCAGGCGGAGATGATCGAGCTGCTGAAGCAGGCGGTGGATTTGGAGTATCGGTATGCGGTGGATACGATGCCGAGAGGGGTGTTGGGGTTGAATGCGGGTATGTTTAAAGACTATCTGCAGTTTATTGCCAATAGACGTTGCCAGCAGATTGGGTTGCCGGAGCAGTGGCCGGGTGCCGTCAATCCGTTCCCGTGGATGAGCGAAGTACTTGATTTGAAGAAGGAGAAGAATTTCTTTGAGACGCGCGTTACTGAATACCAGAGTGGGGGGGCGTTGCAGTGGTGAAGGCGTACGGATAAATGAGGCGATGAACGTCATGGCGCCCACGATACCGCCAAAAATCCATCGCGAGTTTGGACAGATGTTGGCGCAATTCGAGACGTCTAAGATGCCAAGGGATGCCTCGCCGTTTGCGCTCACGCCAATGGCGAACTCCGCGCATGAACTTCTGTCAAAGCAGCTCTCGAAGTTCGCAACGGTGATGGACGCCTGGACGTTTACGCTCTCGCCGGCGACGAACACCGCACTCGACAGTCTGTCAAAACAGACCGCGGCATTCGCGACGGCGATGGGTGCCTCGACGTTTACGCTCTCGCCGGCGATAAATACCGCACTCGACAGTCTGTCAAAACAGACCGCGGCATTCGCGACGGCGATGGGTGCCTCGACGTTTACGCTCTCGCCGGCGATAAACACCGCACTCGACAGTCTGTCAAAACAGACCGCGGCATTCGCGACGGCGATGGGTGCCTCGACGTTTACGCTCTCGCCCAAAAAATCTAGGACAGGCACTTTTTTGAAGATCGGGGACGAGTATCCCTCAGGAATGAGTGACGAGGTCGATTTTCCTGCTCTCCGACCGCCCAATCGCCGCTCATTCCGACCATTCTCGGCTTTTCAGCCACTGCCAATCCTCCCCAGACCGCAGCTCCGCCACCGTTCCCACCCTATGGGCCGGTCGGCAACGCCTTCCATCACCTGATCATGTGGTGGCAGTCGGATGCCGATGGAGCTTGAGCCGATCAGCCACCCACCGCATCCCTCGTCGCACCGCTTCGTGGGCCCTCGCCACCGCCGAGCCGATGGCCGTGCCCAGGAACCGGCCTCCATGCATCATGATGTCGATCCAGGCCTCGGCGTCGATCTCCAGGCGCTCGAGGATCGGCGCGAGGTGGGCGGGGATCGCTCCGCGTTTGCCGGAGCGGACGATGCGCCCGGTCTGGTCTACCAGATCGAGATAGGTGTCGAGGCTGATCGGGAACGGCGCGATCGCGCGCATCGCATCGCTGGTCGGCGTGCATGCCGCCAGGGGCGCGATCCACAGACCCTGCTCGGGGCCGGGGATCACGGCTTCGCCGCCAGTGGCTGGGCGGGCGGCGTCACTGCCAATGGTGGTGGTGCGGGTATGGACGCCCTGGGCGATGCGGTGGGCCTGCCTGGCTGCGATACGGTCATGCACGCTGGTCAGGAGCGACGTTTCCGGGGTCTCAGCGACCTTGGCGCGTGTGGATTCCAGAAATTCTTGCCGGAAAGTTCCAGAAATTCTTGCCGGATGTTGGAGGATGTCGCGTGCTGGTTTTGGTGCAAGTGGTCGGGCGACCTTCGGGCGGAGACTTGGGGGACTCTGTCC
>JACDGQ010000044.1 GCA_013821615.1 Planctomycetota bacterium | reverse complement strand
GGGTGGGGGGCAGTGCACGCAATACCGAAGGACTGGGGTAGGTGCGCGTGGCGAGGCGTAAACCCGACGGGCTCCTAGGGAGATGAAATCGCCTTCCTCCATCCGCCTACCGATGGTCGCGACCGCTCACCCCTCGGTCAGCAACGTCCCTGCGCATCAGTTGCAACGACAAGCGCATCCGCGTGCGACGGTGCCACCACGTGCACGCGAAACCCGCGCCCACATCGACAGTGCACCCCCATCCTCACGTGCACCATCGCGCACCTTGGTTCGTGGGTCTCGCGGCTCGTGACCAGCGCCCGCGCCCTCATCCAGCAGCGTCCTACCCCCCTCGCTACCCGTGTCCCACGCGCGCATGCAACCTCGCCGCCTCGGCTGTGGCGCGGCGCCACCCGGGCGCATGATGTCGTCATGGGTTCCACCAACCGTTTCCTCAAGGATGGTCCGCGCGTCGTGCAGCGCAGCGGCAATTTCCCCGCCTCGTGCCTGACCATCGGCACGTCGGACTCCTCCGGCGGCGCCGGCGTGCAGGCGGACATCAAGACCTTCGCCGCGCAGAACTGCTATGGCGCCTCGGTGGTGGTCGCGCTCAGCGCGCAGAATTTCTCCGGCATCAAGGGCATGCACCTGGTGCCCGAAAGCTTCGTGCGCACCCAGCTCGACGCGGTCGGCGACGAGCTGCCGATCTCGGCGATCAAGATCGGCCTGGTGCCCAACGTCGCGACCATCCGCGTGATCGGCCGCTGGCTGCGCGAGCGCCCGGACGTGCCGGTGGTGCTCGACCCGGTCGCCGCCGACAGCCGCGGCATCCCGCTGCTGCAGCCGGAAATGGTCGGCGCGCTGTGCGACGAGCTGATGCCGCGCGCCACCGTCGCCACCCCCAACCGCTTCGAGGCCGCGCTGCTCGCCGGCATGGAGGAATGCCTCAGCCTCGAGGACATGGAGGAGGCCGCGCAGCGCATCTTCAAGCGCTTCGGCTGCCCGGTGGTGGTGACCGGCGGCGGACTCGCCGAGCGCTCGCTGGACGTGCTGGCCGGCCTCGACGGCGTCAGCCATTTCGACGCGCCCACCTGCCACCGCATCAAGGTGCACGGCGCGGGCTGCGCGCACTCGGCCGCGATCACCGCCGGCCTGGCCAAGGGCGACAGCCTGCGCGAGGCGATCTTCCACGCCAAGTTCTACGTCTCGGCCGCGATCGCCGCGGCGCCGATGCTGGACTCGGGACGCGGGGCGCTGTGGCACGGGGTGACGCCGAACATCCTGACATCGAGTTCGAACGCCTGAGCGCTGGCTGATGGCTGATGGCTGATGGCTGAAGTGCCCTGCGTCGAAACCGCTGCAATCAAATCTGTTTTCCCATCGCATCGGTGCGTCGCCACGCATCCGAGTATCGAGGCACGCCCCGGCCCGATCGCTTCAGACCGATGCGGCCCCGGGCACCACGATCCCGAACGCGCCGCGGATGCCGGAGACCAGCATCTGCACCGCGATCGCGCCGAGCAGCAGGCCCTGCAGGCGCACCAGCATGCCCATAACCACCGGGCTCAGCCAGCGCTCGACGCGTACCGCGGCGAGCAGGATGGCCGCGCTGGCGACGCCGAGCAGGCCGATGGCTACAAGCTGCACCGCCAAGCCACCGTCGTGGCCGCCGATGCGCAAAGCCATCACGGTCGCGATCGCGCCCGGCCCGGCGAGCATCGGCACACCCAGGGGGATGATGCCGACCTCCTGCTGGGAGACGCCGACGTCGACCTCCTCCTGGGTGGTCTTCATGCGCGGCGTGCGCATCTGCACCATGTCGATCGCGTACAGGAACATCAGCGCCCCGCCGGCGATGCGGAAGGCGTCGATGGTGATGCCGAAGAACTGGAAGACCACCTCGCCGAACAGCGCCGCCAGGGTCAGCACCGCGCTGCAGGTCGCCGCCGCATACAGCGCCGAACGCCGCCGCCGCGCCACCCCATCCGCCACCGTCATGCTGAGGAAGAGCGGCGCCGACCCGTGCGGGCTGACGATGATCAGCAGCGGCACCAGGGCCTTCACCACCGCCGTAAGGAACCCGGCCTCCATCGCGACTCCCTGCGCAAGTCTGGATCGCAAAGGGATTTCCGGCAAGACCCGGATGGCATCACCGCGCTCGGGAGCGGGCCTGTCCCGCCCCCGGCAGAACCCGCTGGACAAACGCCTAAGTCCTCTAGGATCCCTCGCCTACGCGCGGGCGTAGCTCAGTTGGCTAGAGCGACAGCTTGCCATGCTGTAGGTCGAGAGTTCGAGTCTCTTCGCCCGCTCCAGACGAACCCCACGGTGCAAGCCGTGGGTTTTTCGTTTTCTAGGCTCCCTGCCTATGCGCCCGTGGACGGTCGTTCTACGGCACGGTCCTTTGGCACTCGGGAAAGCGATCAGACTCCGCTTTAGCGGCGAACAACGAAGGGCAGTCCGTGCATGACCTCCCATGCACATCATGTGTGAACCTCCCCCGATTCTGCGTACGGGTGGTTATGCGGCTTTGGCCCGCTGGAGATCAAAGTCCATCGAACTGAGATTGCCGATGGAGGTGTGGCGACGGGTCTTGTTGTAGAAGACTTCGATGTATTCGAATATGGCGTTTTGGGCCTCAGCGCGAGTCTGAAAAGGATCACAGCCGGCCAGGTACATCTCAACCAGAGCCTCTTCCCCCGAGCTCTCCCGGCGGCGGTATCGGGGCCTCCGAACGTGGGTTATGCTAGTCCACGATATGACCAGAGATCCCCATGTACCCCTCCCGCCCCTGCGCCAACTCTTGGCTCGGACGGTACCGGATGCGGCCTTTTCAGCGGCTGGTCTAAGACATGACCTGGAAAAGACTCGCGCTGATGTGTCGGTCAGCGACGCGCCTCCACCCGAGCTGCCCGGTAAGAGTCTCAAGCACCTCCTTATGGGCCATGGCGGCCTGGGCTCAGTGAATCAAGGCCGCGTCCCCACTGGGGCCAAGGACATTGAGCGTTTCCAGGTCCTGGCCAGAATCGGAAGTGGCGCGACCAGCCATGTCTATGCGGTCCTGGATCTCAATCTCGAGCGCCAAATAGCCGTGAAAGTGTTGCGGACGCCCAAGCCCGGCGAAGCGCTGGATGTGGCCCCCTTCATTGATGAGGCTCGAATCAATGCCGATCTCCGGCATCCGAACGTCGTTCCTGTCCACGACCTGGACGTTACCGCGAATGGCGAGTTGTTCTTCGCGATGAACCACATCGAAGGACAGACCCTCGGCGATATCCTCAGCCGATGCACCCTGCAGGACCGCGGGCCACGATTGGGATCATTCAACGCCATCGTCAGCATCTTTCTCGGGATCGGGCATGCGGTCGCCTTTGCGCACCATAAGCGCATTGTTCATCAGGATCTCAAGCCTGACAATATTCTCATTGGAAATTTTGGAGAAGTTCTGGTTCTCGATTGGGGAAGCGCAGTGCGGATTTCTCCCGGAAATTCTTGCACTAACCGTCTCTACGGAACGCCTCTGTACATGAGTCCAGAACAGGCCCGCAGTAGCCATGTAGACGCCTTGAGCGACATCTACTGCCTTGGCGCCACCCTCTTCCACGTGCTCACCCTCCGCCTGCCCACGTGGTCGGAAAATGTCGAAGAATTCTGGCGTCGGAAACGTCTGGGCATCATTGATCCATTGACGGGAGACGAGCGATCGAAGGTGCCCCCGGCTCTGCTGGGCATCGCGCTCAAGGCGATGGCTCCCGAGGCCAGCGATCGCTATCCGAGCATGGAAGCGCTGATCGAAGATCTCGAATCCTACCAAGCGGGTCTGGCGGTCTCTGCGCATCGCGATTCCATCGGCGAATTCCTCACGCGAATTCATCGCAAATATTGGCGGATGCTCTGGCTGAGCGGAACCGCTTGCGCGGTGATCCTGCTCCTGGTGTTGGCGCTCTATGGCGAACGGCTGAAGGAGATGGCCGCGTGGGGGAGCCCGGCGCTGAGCGAGGATTTCGCCGACGAGCGCTGGCACGAGCGCTGGCTAGTTGTGGACGATTATTTCCGTCCGAATGCCGCTGTCCAGATTAGGGATGGCTGGCTCCGCACGACCGGGGTCCAGGGAACCTATGTCTTCAATCGGACCAGGATTTCAGGGCCAATGGCGATCGAATTCGATGGGCGGATGTCGTCGACGTCGCCGCCGGGCGACCTCTCCATCGTCTGGAGTCGGGATGATCCGGACGGCCAGAGAAAGATCGGCGTACCCGACGGCACGCAACACCTCCTGATCATGATGCAGACGGGTGCGGAGGACAATACCTACGCGGCGATCGTCCACCTTCCCGGTGGATTCCACGCGACGACCAGCCCATTCCGGCTCACGCCGGATACGGTCTACCACATGCGCATGGAAATAGATGACGGACACCTGAGTATCGTGGTCGATGGTCGTCTGATCTGCGAATTCACTGACACCTTTCCGATACAATCGGGATTTGTCGGCTTGTACGGATATTATCCCGGCAAGGAATTCAGCCGGGTGAGAATCTTTTCCAAGGGCGTTCCGGAGAAGATCGGCGTCCTTACTATTGGAGACTCCTACTTTCTCGATGGCCTGTATGATCGCGCCAGGGATGCCTTTCGCAAGGTTAGCCAATCCCATGCCGGACGGCCCATCGCCCAGGAAGCGCTCTACAAACTCGGCGTCGCCCAGTTGAAGCTCGGCGACGCTGCAGCCGCAGCGCAGTCATGGTCGGGTATCAGCGATGCGCACTGGTCCGGCCTGGCTCAAGCCCAGCTCCTGGAGCAGCGCGCGCCATTCCTGGACGCTGAACGGATTTCCCAAGAATTTTCGCGGCTTTATAAGGCCGATTCCGGAGTGCAGAAACGCCTGCGGACCATGTGGAGTGGACTCGTCAGCGAAGCCGTGGGTCGCCACGCCTTCGCACAGCTGCGCGCCTACCTGGGGATCCAGCGTGGGCTTTTTCCCGCGGAACGGGAATGCTTCCGCTACGCAGCGGAAGCGTTGAATGAACTTGAGGACTTCGAGCAGACGCTAACCCGTTTTCGTGATGTGCCCAAGGCGCGCGAAGAAGCGCTGGCAGCGCTCGAACGTTGGGAGGAGGTGGTCCATGACCCGGACAGTTACAAACAGGCGGTGGCTCGGGCCTATCTCCAGACGGGCCAGTTCGATGAGCTAGAACAGCGGTTTCCAGAGGTCGCTTGGGGAGCGGATTACGCGAATCTGTATCGCGGGCAGGTCGGTGAGCTGGATCGGGCGAGCAGCGCTCGCGGTCTGGGCAAGGGGCTATTCGCCCAGGTCCTGGATGGGGAATTTCCCAGTATCCTCGCCAATGGCGAAATGTCCGTGGAAGGCCGTGTTTTGGCGCTTACCTGTCTCGACCGGAGTCAGGAAGCGATCTCCATCCTCCCGCGACCGCAGGATCCGACCGTGCTCCTGCCGGCCTACCTCATGCGGGGGGAGGCCGAGCGGGCGCTGCGCGAGCTGCCATTGAAGGTTGGTGGCCGCCAGTGGGCACGATACTGCCTGGCCCTAGACTATCGCATCGCTGCGAATCGCAGCGGAGAGCAGCAAATGCTCGCGCAGATCGATGGCGATCGCCAGGTACCTGGGGTCGAGCATTCTTTCTTCCCCAGGTTCCTCCTCCGCCCCTTCTTCGGCATGCTCAATGGAGACGCCCAGGCCATGTCTCGGGCCGCCGCGACCATGAAGAGCCACCGCTTTTTGAGCGTGCAAAGGGTCTGGTACATGGGCCGCCTCCTGGGCGGAGAACTCAGTGACGCGGAATTCCTCGCCCAACCGTGCCGGGTGTCTGCCCCAGCGCTCCTCCTGCTCGGCAAGGGCTTCCAGGCGGAGGGGCGGAATGACCGCGTCGGGGCTCTCACCGCGTGGCGTACCTTCATGAGTCTGCCAGTCCAGCAGCGGCTCATCGACTTCATGGTTCGCGATGCCCTGGTGGAACGGTTCGTCCTCTGGAGAATCGCGCAGTTGGAATACGCCCTACGGGGCGGCAACTGACCATGGCCGGCTCCATCAGATTCCTTTCTGGAGAATGGCAGGACCGGCTCGTGCGCATCCGTTACGGCCAGACGGTGCTCATCGGCAGGGATCCGGAATGCGCTATCCGCTTGTCAGCCAGCAACGTCAGCAGACTCCATGCGCGGCTCTCCTTCGATGTCGATGGACTCACGATCACCAATACCAGCGCAATCAACTCACTCACGGTCAACGGGGCCAAGCAGGAAACGGTCCGGCTCAACCAATGGGACGTCGTGGTGATCGGTAGCACCGCGTTTCGCGTCGATTCCATCGACGAGGACAGCGAAATCATCAGGACACGCGACACCGCAACCATCGCGGCGGCGGGTTCTGACCTCGCGGCGCAGTACCATACCCTTTTCGAATGCCTGCTGTCCATCCAAGGCATCCTGAGCCAGGATGGCGAGCGCCTCGTGGAGCGGAGCTTGGAGACGCTGTTCATTGCCCTTCCGGTAACCCGCCTCTGCCTATTCAGCATCACCGAGGGGGATCGCCTGGTTCAGGGTTTCACCAGCACGAGTTCGCGCCCCACGACCAGCCACATGAGCCATACGTTCGCGCGCAAGGTGCTCGCGGCGAACAAGGCGATCCTGATGGAGACGGTACCGATCATCGATGCGGCAGAGTGGGGGAACACCCTGAAGGAGCAGGCCGTCCGCTCGATACTCGGCGTCCCAGTGCGGATGCGGGGTAGGCCGATCGCCGTGCTGCTCTGCGACAACCTCGACCACCCCGGCATCCTCCGCGAGGCCCATGCCCAAGTGCTGGAATGCGTCAGCAGATCCTTGGAGTATGTCTTTCAGCGCGACGAACTGCGGCAATTGGAGCGGAAGCAGCTGCGATCCGACCATGAATTCCTGGCTGGGCAGCGCGTCCAGGCACAGATTTTCACCAAGAGTCCGACGGGTGCCTTTGCACCGATGCGCTGGGTGGTCCACTACCAGCCAGCGCTCGAACTGGGTGGGGATTTCTACGATTTCAACGAGACCTCTAACCTCATGACCTGGGTTATCGCCGACGTCAGCGGCAAGGGCATCCCAGCAGCGTTGGTGGTGAGCATGCTCAAGGCCTTCTGTAAAGCGCTGTATTCCCAGAATCTTGGCGCCGGTCGCTTCCTCTCGGCGCTCGATGCCCTGTGCCGGGAAGAGTTGCCTCTCCACATGTTCTTCACCTGTGCGATCGTCCAAGTCGATGGGCAGGGGACCTTGACGAGCTGCAACATCGGACATCCGCCCGGCCTCATCGTCCATCCCGACGGCGTCATCACCGATCTGCCCTCACAGGGCGGAATGCTCGGCAACGCCCAACTGGGTGGCTGCTCCGACAAGGTCGACGAATTCCGCATGGTGCTTACCCCAGGCGATCGGCTGGTCCTCTACACGGATGGTCTGGTCGAAGCGGCAGATGCCGACGGGATACAGTTCGGGGGGGTCCGCCTCGCGGCGGTCCTGCGCGATGGGTGTGGGGATATCGGCCACATCCTCGCCCAGGTGAACCGGGCGGTCACCATCCACCACGGTCACGATCACCTGGAAGATGACCTTACTGTGATCGTCGGAGAATGGGTCGACAAGGGCGCTGGAGACCTTCGGCCCAGTCTCTCGTGAGGCGGTCAGCTATCGTGCACCAAGGCCACTCCAGCTTGCTCGAGGTCGACAAGCGCAGCCCATCCCAATGCATCTTTGACGGTCAGAACGGGCTGTTCCGTGAGCACATTCGCACGGCGCAGGTCCGCCAGCTGGGGTGGCGTCGGATAGGCGGGTGACCCGTACCCGCGCCATGCGGCCAGAATGTTGTTGTCCGTGGATCCCAGACGCCACATGCGCAGCGCCTGCGTTGGTTCGCCAGCAAGTCGCACGACGACCCGTCCCCAGGCCTGCGGTGCATCGGCGTTCATGGGATGCCTCCACACCAGGATTCGGGTAGCGCCATCGACGGTCGCGGTGGCACCGACGGTACTGTCCCCACCTTCGACGTGGATTTCCCTGGAGCCCAACATGCAGAGGAGGCGGTGAGCCATCCAAGACGGTTTGCGCAAGCCGTGCAAGGAGAGCATGCCGTAATTGCCGTCGAATTCGCTTTCCGAACGACCCGCCTGATCATAGATGTCGCTCAGGCACCAATAGGCGAAGCGAGATGCCGTGTGGCCGACTTCCGACATCGTCTTCACAATGAATGCGGCCTCCTGGACGTCATCGCGTGCGGGGGCATACGGAAACCAGGAGCGTCCCCACTCGTTCCAGTGGACCTCGCCGCTCCAGCCCCGGGCGTCTAGGAGGGTCCGGGCGCCGCGGATGACTCCGGCGGCGAAATTCGGCGAGTCCTTGACCCGATCCGCGGCCGCGCCATCGAATGGTGACAGGGGTGCGGATTCACTGTCATTGTTATAGACATGCGTGGCCAGGTAATCGGGCCTCGTCTTGTCGCGATCGCACCAATCAAGGAATTCCGCCAGCCATTCGCCACGGGCGGTCGACGGTCCGCCGATGCGGATGTCCGCGTGGACCGATTTCACCGCACGCCAGGTGGCGGACCAGAGCTTCAGGAAATCCTCCCGGTTCCCATCGAAGAAGCCCCGAAGATTGGGCTCATTCCAGCATTCGACGTACCAGGACCTCACCTCCTCCAGGCCATAACGGGTGACCTGGTGCCGCAGTCCGTCAGCGACGAAGGACGCCCAGGCGGAAAGATCCCGCGGCATGCCGATGGCATTGCGATCAGGCCAGCACGTCGCCGGACTCGCGGTGAAATCGCCGGGTAGCCCAGGGCAGAAGCAGGTCGTATAGACCGGCTTCAGGCCATTGTCGAGCAGCGCCTCGATGCCGAGATCGAGGAACTGCCAGTTCGCAACCTTGGGTGCGTCCGCCTCGGCCGCTTTCCAATCACGCAGGCGCCGTGCCCAGACCCGCTGCTCGGGGCCGTACATGCCAGCCGCTCTGACGTAGCGCAGGCCGATCTCGTCACGAGCGAGGCGAAGCTGGGCCTGGACGTCGGCGCGAGCCAGCCAGCGGAACTGGTCGATGTTGCCGAGGCCGGACCACGAATGGCGGAGTGCCCTCGGGACGTCATGCCACCGCGGAGAAAGCGTCGCGACGATGGGGGGGATGGTCATGTGGATGAGCCTCCTGTGTGCGGATCGCGCGATTAAGGTCCGGCCGTCCCGCCAGCGAAGAGGGCCATTGACCCGCCCCAGCGTAAGTCGTCAGCGCTCAATTCCTCGCTCCTGCCGCCATGGGACTCATGGACAATGATAGGGTAGGGCTGGCGCTCCAGGTCAGAGCATAGCCATCGGCATCGGTGAAGGTCACAGCATGTATGGTGTAGTCAAACGCTGCGCCGAGCCTCGCGGCCTGAATAGGAATGCTTGCCGCAACAACCTGCGCAATATTCTGTTGTGCCGCAACGACGTCGACGCGTACCGGGTTCGACGAGACATGGTTACTTGCCCCATCCATCTGCACCCAGATCACTTGCCGTCCTCAGAACGTGCGGTGACAAAGGCGAATTCGCTGATGTTTAAGGCTTGAGCGGTGTCGACGGCGAGAACCACCTTGCGGTACGGGGCGTCCTGGTCGCCCTTGATCAGCAGGCCGCGCAGCTTCCTGCCGTCCTTCAGGCGCTTGAGGGTGGCGAGCAGCTGACGGTCGGGGATGTACTCGCGGCCGATGGCGAAGCGCCCGTCCTTGGCGATCAGCAGCGTGACCACGTCGGCCTTGCTGCGCACCTCGGCGTGCGCGGCCTTGGGCAGGGTGACCTTGAACAGGCCGTCCTCCTCGAAGGTGGTGGCGATGATCAGGAACAGCAGCAGGCAGAACACGCAGTCGAGCATCGGGGTGAGGTCGATGCGGTCATCGAGCTCATCGCTCATCTCATCGGCGACGCTGGCCATGACTCAGCGCTTCCCGGCGGCGTCGAGCTCGGCGACCGCCCGTGAATAGGCGAGATTCATGCGCCCGATGGCGGCGTCGGCGAGTTCGGCGACGCCATTGATCTTGGCCAGGAAGTAGCGGCCGGCGACGATCGCGGGCACGGCGATGATGATGCCGCCGGCGGTGCCGAACAGCGCCACGCCGATGGCCCGGGCGAGCTGGGCCTTGTCGGCCCCGCCTTCGGCGCCCATCTGGCCGAAGGAGATGATGATGCCGATGACGGTGGCGAACAGGCCGAGCAGTGGCGAGATCACGCCCATGGTCGCGATCGCCGGCAGGCGGCGCTTGAGCGGGCGGATCGAGCGCGTGGTGGCGGTGACCATGGCTTCCTGCAGGCCGACGCCACCCAGGCTGAATTCGTGCAGGGCGGTGCCCCAGGCGCGGCCGACGACCGTATCGCTGGCCTCGGCGGTGGCCTGCGCGGCGGCGAGATCGGCCTCGCCCATGTGCTCGACGACCTCGTCGACCATCGCCTGGTCGAGCAGGGTCCGGGAGCGCAGGGCGCGCGCGCGTTCGAACACGCAGGCGACCATCGCGAAGGACACCAGCCACAGCGGGATCATCGGCCAGTGGAAGAGTCCCTCACTGACGATGTCGACCTTGGCGGCCTTGGCCCCGGCGGGCGCGGCCTCGCCGGTGCTGACGGGCTCGCTTGGCGCGACGCTGGCGCTGTCATCTGCCGCCACCGCGCAGGCGGAACACAACAATAGGAAGAGGGCCGGCGCGAGGAGCCGGCGGAAGAAGACGGACATGGATGCTCCAGGAAAGGCGCGTTCAGCGCGTGGTCACGACCATCGCATAGCCGACCTCGATGGTCGCCATGGCGGTCCGGTCCGCTTCGCCAAAGGCGCCGCGTGCGTCGACGTAGGTGAAGGTGATGACGTCGCCTCCGCGCACCCCGACGGTGTTGGGGACGAACGGCAGCAGGTAGCTCTGGGTGTCGAGCGAGGCGCGGAACACGCCGGTGTTCGGCCCGGTCTCGACCAGGGTCACGTAGAGCGGCTGCTGACTGCTGCCGACCACGCGCACCTGGCCAAGCACCTTGTCCGCGACATGGGGGCTGAGGTTCATGTCGGCATCCCGCACCTCGACCTGCACGGGATCGCCGGGGGCGACGAATGCGGGCGCGTCCGCGGCGCGCTGGTGCAGGGCGCTGATGGTGGTCTGGGCGTCGGAGCCGAGCAGCTGCATGTCGCCCCAGGTGTCGGGCTTCTGCCAGCTGCCGATGATCTTCGAGGCCGAGGACTGGCGCTGCAGGGCGTACATCGCCTCGGGGTTGGCCTTCCAATTGCGCAGGCCGTGGTTCACCGAGACGTTGAAGGCGATGAAGTCGCCGGGCAGCAGCTTGCGCTTGGCCAGCGCCAGGCGCGGGACGAAGGCCTCGGCGGTGTAGCCATGGGCGTCGCGCCTGGCCGCGGCATGGCCATCGTCGCGCCACTGCACGGTGTGACGCGGGATGCCGCGCATGTCGTGGCCGATCTCGCCGACGGTGCGCTTCATGTCGCCCTGGAAGCCGAACGGATCGAGGCAGATCTGCTGGGCGAACCGGTCGCTCTGCATGCTGCCCTTGCGGCTGTTGTCGACATCGATGAAGAGTTCGAGGCAATCGCCGGCATAGGGCTGGTCGGGAGTGCCGATGATGTCGGCGGGATCCATGTCGATGCGCCAGGCGAAATAGAGGCCGTCCGGCGCCCAGCGCATGTACACGGCGGGGCCGGCTTTGCCGTCCTTCTCGGCCTGGTAGACGTTGTAGGGCGTGGCCAGCGGCTGGGTCAGCGGGCCCCAGTCGGCAAGGTCGCCGTCGATGGTCAGCGGCCGCTGCTGCAGCGGCGCGGCGCCGAAGGCCGGCGACGAGAACGCGGGCTTGGCCACCGGCCGTTCAGTGGTAGCGGCGGGCGGCGCGGCCGGCTTGGCCTCGCCGGCGCTGGGCACGAAGACGATGCGGGCGCCGTCGCTGCCGGTGACGCGCGACTGCGAACCCTGGCCGTCGCTGACCGCGCCGGCGACGCCGGGGCCGGCGTAGAAATTGTTCGGATTGGCGCGCTCGCGCAGATCCTTCACGAAGGCTTCGTACGCGGCGCGGTTGAAATCCGCCTGCTCGCGCACGTTGGCGATCGCCCCGCCGAAGGCCTCGACCCGGACGCCGGCGCGGATGGTGCTGCCGGCTGGACCTCCAGGGCCGTTGCCGGGACCGTTTCCTGGGCCGTTGCCGGGACCGTTGCCTTCGCCGCTGCTCGCCGCCGCGGGGTTGCCGGAGCCGTCCCCACCCTTGAGCGCCGCCGAAAACAGCGCGCCGACGCCATTGCCGGTGCGCGCGGCGGCGGCGGCATTCTTGTCGCCCAGAGTCGCGTTGAGCTTGTCCTTCAACGCTGAGAGCTGGGCCATGCTGCCGGCGGCCGCCGACTGGCCGAGCGCCTGTTTGAGCCCGTTCCCGTCGGCTTGGCCGCCGGCAGCGCTGGCGGCCTCGCCGGCCTTCGCCGCGATGGTCGACGAGGCGCTGGCGGCCATCG
>JACDGQ010000672.1 GCA_013821615.1 Planctomycetota bacterium | reverse complement strand
GGTCAAGCAGCACCGCGCGCACCTGCAGATCGGCGAGGCTGGCGTGGCCGATGATGAGGCCCACGGCCAGCGCGAGCGCGAGCAGGCCGAGCAGGACCGTGAGCAGCACCCAGTAGCGCACGGCGGTGACCGTAGCGCCGCCCACGCCCACGCCAGCCGCCATCGCTCAGAACCAGGCGCGCAGGCCGATGGCGCCGTTGCGGCCCATGGTTGAGAACGTGGTGCCGAAGCCGCGCACCTCGACGTAATGCGCGCCGGCGAGGTTGTCGCCGCGCACGTAGAGCTCGGCGTGCGGCAGCACCGTCCACCCAGCGGCGGCGCCGAGCAGGACGTAACCAGGCATTTCCGCGTGATCGGCGTCGGTGCGCCGGCCGACGGCGTCGACGCGGCCGCCGACCCACGCCTGCGTCCACGCCCAGCGCAGTCCGGCCGAGGCCTTCTGCGTCGGCACGAACACCGTCGGCACGCCGCCGGAATCCTCGCTCTGCTGCCAGGTCCAGGCGAGGCGCGCGCTTGCGCCCGCCGCCGCGTCGCCGGCATCCAGGGCGGCCTCGACGCCGCGCACCGCCGCACCGGGCGTGTTGGTGTAGCCCTGGGTGAAATCGAAGGAGATCTGCTGGTCGTAATCGGTGCGGAAGGCGGTGGCGGTCACGGCGAAGACCTGCTCGACGAAGACCGATGCGCCGGCCTCGTAGCTGGTGCTGCGCTGCGCGTGCAGGTCGGGGTTGCCGGTGGGCGAGCCGAAGAACGGCGGCGCGTAGAGCTCGAACAGGCTGGGCGCGCGGAAGGCGCTGGCGACGCTGGCGAAGAGCTTGCAGCGGTCGACCACCGGGAACAGCGCGCCGGCGACGCGGTAGGTGCTGGCGCCGCCGTCGCGCGAGTGTTCGTCGTGGCGGCCGACCAGCGACAGCTCGGCGCGGCGCGCGGTGATCAGGGCCTGCGCCCAGATGCCGATGAGGTGGTCGCCCGCGTCAAGGTCGATGGCGCCGCCGGGCAGGCGGCTGGCGAAGCGCGACCAGGTGCCGTCGCCGCCCAGGGTCAGGGCGAGGTGGTCGAGGTGCGTGCTGCGCAGACGCAGCGAGGCGTAGGTCTCCTGGGTCGCGAAGTCCTGGTCGAACTGGGTCTCGTTGGGATAGCGCCGGTCGATGCCGGTCTCGGCGAGGTCGCCGAGCAGGCGCAGCCCGTCGCCGAGCGGCACCTCGCCGCCGCCGCTGCCGCGCCAGATGCGCTCCTGCTGCAGCGACTGCGCGTCGTCGGGGTCGCCGCTGAAATCCGCGCGCACACCGTCGAATTCCGAGGTCGCGGTCAGCGCGTTGAGGCCGATATAACCCATGGCGCCGTTGTCGGCGCGCGCCTCGAGGCGGCCGTTGACGCCCAGGCGGGTGAAGCCGTCGCGCTCGTGATCGCCGGGGCGGCCCTGCGCGTCGTCGGTCTTGGCGCTGATGCCGCCGACGGTCAGCGCGTCGACGCCGAGCGCGAAGCCCAGGCCGTCGCCAAGCGGGCCGCTGAGTGCGGCGGAAGTCTGGTAGTTGTCATAGGAACCGGCTTCGACGCGCGCCTCGCCGCTGGTGACCGCGGTCGGGCGCTGGCCGATCAGATTGATCACGCCGCCGACCGCGCGACTGCCCCACAGGCCGCTTTGCGCGCCCTTCACCACCTCGATGTGGCCGAGGCCGGCGGGATTCAGCAGGGCGAGATCGGGATTGCCCTGGGTGGCGCCGGGATCGTTGAAGGGGATGCCGTCGAGCAGCACCTGGGTGTCGTAGCTGCTCGCGCCGCGGATCTGCACGTCGACGATGCCGCCGTAGGCGCCGCTCTGGCGCACGTCGACGCCGGCCATGCCGCGCAGGTAGTCGTGCACGCTGGTGGCGTAGCCGCGGTCGTGGAGGTCGGCGGCGGTCAGGGTCGCAGTGCTGGCGGTGCTGCGCGCGGCGTCTTCTTCCTGGCGCTGGGCGGTGACGATGAGCGTGTCCGCGCCGGGAGCTGGCGCGGAGCTGACGGCTGACGGCTGACGGCTGATGGCCGGAGGCGGGACACCGGCCTCCTCGGCGAGCAGCGCGGGGGCGCAGGCGAGGAGGGCGAGCGAGGCGGAGGGCAGGCGCATGGGGGACCGATCCTGGAGCCGAGGATGGGAGCCGCGGGCGACGTGCCCGGGGCCGCACGCGTCGGACCATCATGGATCGGGACCAGGCGGCGCAGGCGGCGCGCCCGGCCACCGGACGTGCCGGAGTCAGGGCGTGCGCATGCGCAGCCGTGGCCGTACCCCGTTCCACGAGGGTCGCGCCGCGAGGTCCTGGCAGGTCTCCTGGCTTCCGGATCGGCCCGACCAGCTCCTTCCCGCATCCGTGGATGCAGTGGGTCGCGCTGGCCAGTCCCCGGTCACAGTGGCGGGTCCGCGCCGGATTCGCACCGGCTTCCCTTTTCACCCGTCGCCGACTTCCATCGGGACGGACACCTGGACGGGCGGAGGTTTATGCGTCGGCCCGCGTTGTACAAGGGTGCGGAGTGCGGAGTGCGGAGTGCGGAGTGCGGGGTGCGGAGTGCGAGGTGCGGAGTGCGAGGTGCGAGGTGCGAGATGCGAGG
>JACDGQ010000671.1 GCA_013821615.1 Planctomycetota bacterium | reverse complement strand
GCTCGTCGAGCACCACCTGCGCGTGGCTGGCCTTGTCCTGCTGTTCGAACGCCGTCGCCAGGCCCAGCTTCAGGTCGCGGTCATCCGCCCAGCGTGCAAGCGCGCGCCGGTATTCCTGTTCGGCCTCCTCGGCGCGGCCCAGCCCGAGCAGGCTGTCGGCCAGCAGGCGGTGTAGCGGCAGGTTGTCGGGGGAAAGGGCCAGCGCGCTGCGCAGGCTTTCGATCGCGGCATCGCCGGCCATAGGGACCTCGGCCACGCACGTTCTCCGGTCCTGGCCGGCGTCAAGACGGCGAATGCCGATCCGTATCCGGCGGCAGCGCCCGCACCGGCCCCGGCACCACGATGCGCTGGCGCGACGAGCCGCTGCTGTCGACGTCCAGGGTGCGGCCGTGCACGAACTGCTGGACCCAGCGGTTGTCGCTGCGCTCGATCTGCTCCGGGGTGCCCTGGATGACGATGCGCCCCTGGTCGAGCATGATGATGCGGTCGGCGATGGTGAAGGCGCTGCGGATGTCGTGGGTGACCACCACCGAGGTCACGCCCAGCTTGCGGCGCAGGCGCAGGATGATCTGGTTGATGACGTCGGTGGTGAGGGGGTCGAGGCCGGTGGTCGGCTCATCGTAGAGGATCAGGCGCGGCTCGCCGATGATCGCGCGCGCCAGGCCAACGCGCTTCTGCATGCCGCCCGACAGTTCCGAAGGCACCTTGTCGATCGCGTCGCCCAGGCCGACCATCTCGAGGCGGTCAAGCACCTGGCGGCGGATCTCATCCTCGGGCAGGCGCAGCTGATAGAGTGGGAAGCCGACGTTCTCGAGCACGTTGAGCGAATCGAAGAGTGCGGCGCCCTGGAAGACGTAGCCGATGCCGGCGCGCGCCTTGAGCCGGGCGTGCTCGCCGAGCGCGTGCAGATCCTGGCCGAAAACCCGCACCGCGCCGCGGTCGGGGTCCATCAGCGCGATGATGGTCTTCAGCAGCACGCTCTTGCCGGTGCCCGAGCGCCCGAGCACCGCGACGGTCTCGCCCGCCGCCACGGTCAGGCTCACGCCGTTCAGCACGCGCTGCTCGCCGAAGCGTTTCTCGACCTGGTCGACGACGATGACGGGGTCTTTCACGGACGGCAGCTTACGCTGGGTCCGGAAGTCCGGAAGTCCGGAAGTCCGGGAGTCGGAGGCAGGCCGCTGCGTGGCGCGGGGCACGGCTGGAGCGCGCGTTATCCGGAATGATCCCGTGAACGGCCGACTTCCGGACTTCCGGACTTCCGGACTTCCGGACCGGGTGGCCCGGAGGGCCGCGCGAGCTTCCGCACCAGCCGCTCCAGCCCCTGGTGCGTACCGTTGAGGTCCGGCGACAGCACCGTCACCACCGGGTGGCCGGCGTGCAGGGTGTGCGCGTCGCAGGCGCCGCCGTCGGTGGCGGTCCACTCGCCGTGCAGGCGCCACACCACGCGGTCCTTGGCGTCGCGCTGCGGCTGGTAGGTCTCGGTGAAACCGGCCTGGCCGTGGTGGGTGACGCGCGCCTCCTTCCAGGTGCCCAGCGGCCCGGCGGGGACGTTGAGGTTGACCACCTGACCGCGCAGGTCGGCCTTGCCGAGCAGGCGCTTGGCCCACTGCGCGGCGAATTCCGCGGCGTCGTCGAAGCTCTCGCCGCCCTTGGCGCGCGACACCGCCAGCGCCGGCAGACCGAGTACCGCCGCCTCCATGGCGGCGCCGACCGTGCCGCTGTAGAACAGGCTGCGACCGACGTTCGGCCCGTCGTTGATGCCGCTCACCACCAGATCGGGCGGCTCCGGGCACAGTGCCACCAGCGCGAGCTTGGCGCAGTCGACTGGTGTGCCGTCGACCGAGAAGCCGAAGAAGCCCTCCTCCAGGCGGTGGGCCACCGCCAGCCCGCGGTCGAGCGTGATCGCATGCCCCTGCCCGCTGCGCTCGGCGAGCGGCGCCACCGCCAGCACCGGTATCCCGGTCACCCGGCGCAGCGCGCGGTACAACGCGCGCAGCCCCGGCGCCGCGATGCCGTCGTCGTTGACCAGCAGGATCACAGGGGCCCCTGCGGGGCCGGTCCGGAAGTCCGGAAGTCCGGAAGTCCGGACGTCGGAGGCAGGGGAGTCGCGCCGTGCGAGCGCGAAAGGAAGTTTCCACGTGACAGCTGCGCGTGTGCGTCCAGCGAGACTTCCGGACTTCCGGACTTCCTGACCTCCGGACGTGGCCCGCAGGGCAGCTTCACTCCTCGTCCCCGACCTTGACCCCATAGCTCTCGAGCTTGCGGTAGAGCGTCTTTAAACCGATTTGCAGCTGCCGCGCCGCTTTCGACTTGTTGCCGCCGCAGTGCGCCAGGGTGGCGAGGATCAGGCGCTTCTCGACCTCGTCGACGGGCAGGCCGATGAGCAGGCGGATGGCGTCGTCGGCGGTCAGCGCCGGCGCGGTGTAGGCGGTCGCCGCGCCGCCACCGCTGGCGGCGTAGGCGGTGGCCTGGCCGAGCGGCTCGGCGGCGGGGATGCCCTCGGCCTCGATGATGCGGCTGTTGGCCAACACGTAGAGCTTCTCGATGGTGTTCTCGAGCTCGCGCACGTTGCCCGGCCAGTCC
>JACDGQ010000670.1 GCA_013821615.1 Planctomycetota bacterium | reverse complement strand
CTAGTGGTAGGTGTAGCGCCCCTCGGCGACCACCGCCGCGGTCGGGTCGAGCGCGGCGGGCGCCCGGGGTGGTTCCGCCGGCTTCACGTCCGCGGGCTTGGCCTCGGGGGGCGCCGGCTTCGGCGGCACGACCTCCGCGGCGCCGAGCGCGGCGGGCAGGACGAGGGCGGCGAGCAGGATGGCGATGCGCTGGATCATGGTAAACCTCCCGGCCAGGAATGGCGGCGACATTACGGCCTGGAGGTGTCCCGGGGAACCGGCGTTCCGCGCTTCCCTGGTTGCCCAATGATCGGCAGCTGACTCAGCTTCTGGCCGCCTGACGCCGGTGGCACTGCGGGACGCCGATGGAACAGGAGGGCGCGGAGGCGCGGAGGGAAGAGGAGTGCGAGCTGGGAGAGCGGCTGGCAGCGCTGGTCGCCGGCGTTCTGCCCTCCAAGGCCTCCTGCCTCCCCTCCGCGCCTCCGTGGCCTCCTGTTCTATCCGGCCGTCATCCCGCTCCGCCCCTCAGCGCCCTCTGCGCTCAAAATATCGGAGCATCCCGCGCAGACTGGCGACCCTCATTTCAGCAGGAGATAATACAGCTGCCCCTCGGCGAACTGGGAGCCCGCGCGCGCCTCCGCGCCGTCGCCTTCGCCCATGTAGAAGTCGCAGCGTCCGGCGGCGCGGATCGCTCCGCCGGAATCCTGGTCGAGGCGGATGGTGGCGCCGCTCGGCACCACCGCGATGCAGGCGGCGCCGGGTGGGAAGATGCTCTTGTCGGTGGCGACGCTGATGTCGGTGGTGACCGGCACGCCGAGCTTGCCGAAGGGGCCGCCGCTGACCTGGCGGCAGAAGGCGACGCGCGGGTTGCGCGCGAGGTACTCGGGCAGTTCGGCGGGATGGGCGTGGAAATACGCGCGGATGGTGGCGAGCGAGAGGTCCTCGCGGGCGATCTTGCCTTCCTTCACCAGATCGAGGCCGATCGAGTGGTATGCGTAGTTGTTGGTGCCGCTGTTGCCGACCTCGAAGAGGTGGCCCGAGGTGAGGTGGAGCTTGGCCGAACCCTGGATCTCGACGATGTACGCCTCGTACGGATCGGCGAACCACACCAGCTCGTGACCGCGCAGCGCGCCGCTGGCGATGAGCTCAGCGCGCGGCGGGTAGGGTCGCAGGGAGCCGTCCGGCTGGCGCTGCTGGGCGGGCTCCTGGGCGTTGCGCGGGGCGGGGACGAGGTCGTCGGGGCGCAGGTAGATGGGGTACTGGAACTCGGCGGTGCGGGTCAGGCTGGCGGTGAAGATCGGCGTGTAGTAGCCGGTGAACAGCACCGTGCCGCGGCGGTCGAAGCCGACGCTCTGCATGACCTGGAAGCGGCTGCGCAGCGCGGCATCGAAGGCCGCGTCGTCCGCGCCGCTGCGCAGCAGCTCGGCGAGTGCCTGCAGGCTGCGCTCGACCTGCTCGTGGGTGATGCCGGACACCGGGTACTGCTGTTCGGATTCCTTGCGCCCGAGCCAGGTCAGGCTGCGCGCGACCGCGGCGAGCAGCGCCGGGCGCTGCGCCAGGGTGATGGCCGGCACCTGGCTGAGGTCGCCCTGCATCAGCGCGGCTTCGCCGGGCGCGAGCGGCCGGTTGTAGTCCACCATGGTGCGCTTGGCCACCGGCGCGGGCGCGGGCGGCGCCTCCTTGCGCGAGCGGCAGCCCACATTGGCGAGGACGAGCAGGAGGATCAGCCAGCCGAGAGTGACGGTGCGCATGGCGCGCGAGCGTTGCGACCCCCGGCCCCACCGCAAGGTCGAGGTTGGCCCAGCGCGGTCAGTCTGCTCCGCCATTCAGGGCATTTTTACCGCCAAGACGCCAAGGCGCCAAGACTCGACGCGGTCACGGGTGGGCTGTACGGGTCGCACTCCGCCACCCGCGCCATCACCCCGGGGCGGACCGCGAGTGGCTGGCGGGCCTTGGCGTCTTGGCGTCTTGGCGTCTTGGCGGTGGAAATCCCGGGAATCCCGGACCGACCCTCAAGGCGCCGGAGCCGGAGCCGGAGCCGGAGCCGCGGGCGGCGTTGCCGGCCACGCGGCAGTCGCTCCTTCCAGCCAGGCGGAAATCGTCAGGGCGGCGTTCTGCGCGGCGTCGTGCAGGGCGGCGGTTTCGTCGTAGGATTCCTGGCTGACCGTGCCGGGCTTGCCGGCGATCCCGGGCACGCCGGTCAGGCCGTTGGCGTAGCCGGTGCCCTGGTAGCCGGAATAGAGGTTGCCGCGCCGGGCGGTGAGCAGCGCCTGGCCGCGCAAGGTGATGCTCCAGCGGCTGGGGATGTCGCGGTTCGGGGTGGTGCCGACGGCGTCGATGCGCTCCATCTGCAGGGTCAGGGCCAGGCGGGCGCTGCCGGTGGGGCTGACCCGCCAGCCGAGCTTCTCGACCAGCGCCTCGGCCACCGCCTGCTGGAGATACGCCTGGGCGCGGACCAGCCGCGCGTCGTTGCTGGTGATGACCACGCGCACCGGCTCTTCGAGGTCGGCGGGGCGGGCGACGCGGTAGCAGCCGGCCAGGGTCAGCGCGGCGAGCATCAGGAGCACACCGCTGCGGCGCCACGCCGTGCGCGGGCCGTGGGCC
>JACDGQ010000669.1 GCA_013821615.1 Planctomycetota bacterium | reverse complement strand
CGGTAGGACGATGGCAGCACCTTGAGCGCGACCTCGCGCTGCATCGAACGCTGCAGCGCGCGGTAGAGCGCGCCGGTGGGGCCGAGGCCGATCAGCCCGTTGATGGTGTACCCGCCGAGCTCGGCGCCGAGGCGGTAGTTGTCGAGCTCCGCCACCAGCGTGGCGCGGGCGGCCGCGTCCAGGCCGTGCGCGGCGAGCCAGGCGTCCTGGTCGAGCCCGGCGGTGCGCGCCGGCAGCGACTCGCCCGCGACCAGCCCGTGCGCGACCGCGACGGCGAGGAGATCGAGAGTGGACGTGGCTGGCATGGCTGGGAACGGCACCGGCAGGGCTGGAAGTGTCGCCCACCGGCTGTGGCTTGGCAATCACGCTCACCGCCCGGCCCTGAGCGGTGTACAAGGCGGACCCGCTGCAGCCAGGCGGCGGTGCTGCTCAGAACAGCACCTCGCCGCGCACTCCCACCACCCACGCCGGCGCGGCCGCGGCCAGCCCGCCGGGATGGACATAGCGCTGCAGGTCGGCGCGCAGGCCCAGCCACGGCAGCGGCCATGCGGCGTAGAACAGTTCGCCGACCACCTCGTCCGCATCGCCTGCGTCGCCGTGTCCGCCCCAGCTGCCGCCGATGCCCGCCTGGTCCCGGGGCAGGGTGGGAAAGGGTCCGCGCCACACCACGCCGCCACCGATCTGGCGCGCCACCGCCACCACGCGCTGGTCGGCGAGCCCGCCGCTGACGAAGGCCGCCAGGCCGCGCTCGCCCTTGCCGCGCATCGCCAGCAGCACGCGGTCCAGGACCACGTAGGCCCCCTGCATCCCCGCCTGGTGACCGCCATCGGCACGCAGGCGGTCGCCCTGCTGGCGCCAGCCACCGAGCGCGAGCCCGGCGAGATGCCTGGCGCCCAGGCCGTACCACTCCGCGCCGACCTCGGCGATGGCGAAGACGTCGTTGCACGGCAGGTGCAGCCAGCGGTTGCCGGTGGACGTGCCCGAGGCGGTGCGACCGTCGTAGAGGCCAGCCTTCGCATAGAGGCCATCGGCGGCCAGCGTGACGTTCAGCGCGGTGGCCGGATCCGGCCACGTGGGCAGGGTCGCGAGCGTCGCCGAATAGACCAGACCGCGGTTCATGAAGGTGGCCGCGTAGGGACTGGCGGCGAACTCGCGATTGGCGTCCTCCTTGCCGACCTTGATGGTGAGCAGACCGTCGAACAGCGTCTGGGCGTACCACAGGCGGCCGAGCTGGTCGCGGTCCTGCACCGCGTACAGCGACCACGGCTGGAGCGCAGACACTGGCAGGATGTCGTCACCGCTGCGGTGCTGGAACTCGGCGTAGAGGCTGGCCCCGGGCAGGCCCGCCCAGCGCTCCAGGTCGAGACCGAGCGAGGCCTCGCCGAAGCAGGTGAACTGGCGCTCGCCGGCGTCCGTCGGGTTAGGGAAGCCGCCCTCGCCGAGCAGGCGCGCGGCGATGATGGTGCCGTTCTCCTCAAGGATGATGCGCGCGCCGTCCCAGTCGCCGGTCAGGCCGGTGCCGCCGCCGTGCTCGTCCCAGGTGGCGCTGGCGCCGGGCAGCGCGCTGGCGGCGAGCATGGGCAGCAGGACCAGGGACGGCAGGGGCAGGCCGGTGCGCATGGCGACCGGCTGTACGCGCCGGGAGCTGGTGGTTCAACGGCGAAGCCGGCCCAGCGCGGGGTGGTCGACGATGCGTAGGCCGCCTCCAGGGCGAGGTCGACGCGTCCGCGGCCCGGTGAAGGAAATGTCCGGCGGCAGCGCGCTGCGACCAGGCAGGTACCAGATGGCGTTGCTGCGCCTTGCCCAAGCGGGCCGGCGCGGTGACATCCGCTCCGGACGTCCGCACATGAGTTCGCCACCGCCCGCTGCCGCGCCGCTCGCCACCCGCTTGGCCGGCGGCGGCACGCCGCTCGCCAACCGCATGCTCTTCCTCGGGCTGATCCTGACCACGCTCGCGCTGTTCCCGCCGCTGGCCGCGCACCGCCCGTGGCACGACAGCTTCACCACCTACTTCATCGCCATCGTCCTGGAGTCGGTGCCCTACATCCTCATCGGCTCGCTGGTCGGCGGACTGATCGAGGTGTTCCTGCCCGCGACCGTGCTGCCGCGCCTGGTCGCCCGCCTGGGCATCCTCGGCATCCCGGTCACCGCGCTGGCCGCGCCGGCCTTCCCCGCCTGCGAATGCGGCGTGCTCGCGGTCGCGCGCGGGCTGATGCGCAAGGGCCTGCCGCTGCCGCACACCATCACCTACCTGCTCGCCGGACCGATCCTCAACCCGACCGTGCTCTTCACCACCTGGCTGGCCTTCCGCGATCACGGCGCGCTCTACCCGGTGCTGCGCGCCTGCGGCGCCCTGGTGGTGGCGGTGGCCTTCGGCTTCGCGCTGCGCCGCGTGGATCCGCGCCGCATCCTGCTGCCGCACATTTTGGCCGGCCTCCCGGGAGCGACTTCGACGCAGGACGCGACGCTGGACCTCGGGGGAGCGTTGCGCGCGGGGGGGAGGTGCGGAGTGCGGAGTGCTGAGTGCGGAGTGCCCGTGGTCCAGGCGGCCTTGGCAACGTCAGCGCGCGTGCCCTTCTCCGCAC
>JACDGQ010000668.1 GCA_013821615.1 Planctomycetota bacterium | reverse complement strand
CCGGCGCCCGCCCCGGTCGTGGCCGTCGCCGCGCCCACCCCGACCCCGGTCACCGTCGAGCTCAAGGACCTGATGGGCCCGACCGGCGACGGCGCCGCGAACTTCGGCTACGACGAAGGTAACTCGCGCATCTTCATGTACAGCAACGGCGCCGTCGGCCTGCCCCTGAAGATCGCCGCCGACGGCGACTACGAACTGACCATCTCCGCCGCCTGCGACGAGGCCGACGGCACCAAGGCCAAGTTCTCGGTGTCCCTGGACGAGCAGGTCGTGGCCGCCGAGGTCACCTGCACCGACACCGCGCCGAAGGACTACGTGGTCAAGGTGCCGGGCGCGAAGGCCGGCGCGCACAAGGTCTCGATCGCGTTCCTGAATGACTCGTACAAGGAAGGCGCGTACGATCTGAACTTCTTCGTGCATGGCGTGACGCTCAAGCCGGCGAAGTAGACGTCCGGAGCCCGTGCCTGGTCCCGCCGGTAATGGTGGCGGGGTCGGGCATGGGTGGTTGGCGGCGGCCATCGGAAATTGACATCTCCGCTGAGCCATGGGCCGCTGCCGCCGTCCGAAACCCGGCGAACGCGATTGGGAATCAGCTATCACCCAGTCCTGCATCCAAGGCCGAGCGGGACGAATCGTGATCCATTGGCGAGATCGTCCCAATGCAGCCCGCAGAAAATCGGGAACTGATCTTGGTCAGGAGTGCCCAGACCCGTTCGGGTTTTTCAGGTCCTACGGCGCGCTGGCCGGAGCCGGAAGCGCTGCCGGCGCGGGTGCCGGCGGAGTGCTCGCAGCCGGTCCGCCGAAATCCACCTTCGGCGCCGTCTTCGCACTCTCGGGGACCTTGAAGTACTCGGCGCGCTCCGCGTGCGCCATCAGGTTGCCGAGCATGCCCATCGGGCTGCGGATGTAGGCGTTGAAGACCCGCACCACATCATTGTAGCGGCCGCGCTCGACCGCGATGCGGTTCTCGGTGCCCTCGAGCTGGTCCTGCAGCTTGAGGAAGCCCTCGTTGGCCTTCAGGGTCGGGTAGTTCTCCTGCAGCATCAGCAGACGCGACAGCGCGGACTCGACGTTGCCGGCGGCGACCGCCTTGTCGTTGACGTTCTTGGCCTGGAAATAGGACTCGCGCGCGGTGGCGATGTCGTCGAACACGCCCTTCTCATGCGCGGCGTAGCCCTTGACGGTCGCCACCACATTGGGAATGAGGTCGAAGCGGCGCTGCAGCTGGTTCTCGACCTGCGACCACTGCGCCTTCACGCCCTCGTCCAGGTTCACCACCTGCTTGTAGCTGCTGCAGCCGCCCGCGAGCAGGATGAGGGCGAGCAGGACGATGGCCGCGATGCCGGCGAGGGCGCAACCTTTGGCGTTCATGAGCGGGCTCCGAGGTATGGGCGGACGCTAGCGTGGGGTGTGGACATGACCAGCTGGGAGGCGGACGGGTGTCTGCACGGGCTGGCGGAGTGGTGCGCGCATGGTGCGCGCGCAATGGCCGCGCGACGGCGTGGCCGAGCCGGGAACAGGTACCTCACCAGCTCGCCCCCCCGCCACCGCCGCCCGAGCGGCCGCCGCCGCCGCTGAATCCGCCGCCGAAGCTGCCGCCGCCTCCGCCACCACCGCCCCCGCCGAAGCCGCCGTACGAACCACCCCAGGGCGTGATGCCGGAGCGCGCCCTGCGCATCATCAGGATCACCACGACGATGATGATGATCACTATCAGCCAGGGAGAGCCGCCCTGGGACTGCCCGACGGCGCCGTCGGATCCCGGCTGATAACGTGGCGCGGTGCCCTGGTCGAGCGTCACGCCCTGGGCGGCGGCGACCTCGGCGGCAACGGCCTGGGCCATGCGCTCGATGCCGGCACCGTATTTGCCGGCCTTGAAGTAGTCTTGCGCGACACTGCGGCTGAGCGAGCCGCACCACGAATCCGGCAGTACTGGTTCGAGACCGTAGCCGGTGTGGATGCGCACGTGGCGCTCAGCGACGGCGAGCACGATCAGCGCACCGTTGTCCTTGCCGCTCTTGCCGAGCTTCCACTGGTCGTAATGCCGCTGGGCGAAGGTGACGATGTCCTCGCCGCCGCTGCTGGCGACCGTCAAGACCTTGACCTCGGCGGTGGTCCGGGCGCGCAGCTGCACCAGGAGGTCGGTGATGCGCTGCGCGGCGGCGGCGTCCAGCACCTGCGCACCATCGACCACCACGGTGGTGGAGGCGGGGATGGTGAGTTCGGCGCCGGGTGCGACGAGCGGCAGGAACACGAAGAGCAACGCCGCGATGACGGTCGCGAGCGCCGGCAGGGTGCGCAGGGCGCAGCGCACCGGCGCCCACCAGAGGCCTTGCGCGGCGGCGGATACGGATCCCGGCTCAGGCACGGTCGCTCCGTTCGATCATCGTGGCCACGCTGCGGTGCAGGTCGGTGATGGCCTCGACGCCACTCGCGCCGGCGAGGGCGCGCACCACCGGTTGGACATCCAGGCCGAGGCGCTCCGCCGCCGCGGCGAGCAGCGCGCTGGGCGCCGCCGGCAGGTCCCCGCCAGCGAGATGGAGCAGGCCGCGCAGGACGCGCACGACGTGCTCGGCGGGACCGCTCAGGGG
>JACDGQ010000667.1 GCA_013821615.1 Planctomycetota bacterium | reverse complement strand
CCGTGAAGCTGCGCGCGGCCGCGCCCGTGCTCGACGGCAAGCTCGACGACTGGGCCGGCGCCGACTGGGCGACCATCGACCGGCGCACCGTCACCCAGGGCGACTGGGGCGCGCGCCTCGACCTGGTGCAGGGCGCGGTGGCGGTCCATGGCGACCGCCTCTACGCCGCCTGGCGCAACGCCGACGGCAACCTGCTGCGCAATTCCGGCGCCACCTGGCAGACGTTGTTCAAGAGCGGCGGCTGCCTCGACCTGATGATCGGCGCGGATCCGCAGGCCAATCCCGACCGTCCCGAGCCGGTGCGCGGCGATTGCCGCCTGCTGGTCTCGCGCGTCCAGGACAAGCTGATGGCGGTGCTCTACCGCCCGCTGGTGGCCGGGCACACTGGCGAGCGCTTCCCGTTCACCTCGCCGGTCTCGAGCATCGCCATGGACGAGGTGCTGCGCGTCGACGACCAGGTGCAGCTCGCCAACCACGAGGGCGACTATGAATTGTCGGTGCCGCTCGCCCTGCTCGGCCTCAAGCCCGGCGCCGACCAGGTCATCAAGGCGGACATCGGCCTGCTGCGCGGTAACGGCTTCCAGACCATGCAGCGCTGCTACTGGTCGAACAAGGCGACCTCGATGACCGCCGACGTGCCGAGCGAGGCGCGGCTGTCGCCGAACCTGTGGGGGCGCTGGCGGTTCGTGGGGGGGGACGCCAAGCCCTAGACAGGAGCCACGGCGCCGGCCCCTCCAGGGAACCCAGCCGGCTGGGAAATGCGCTCACGTTGAGCAGCGGGCGAGACCCAGGTCTGTGCCGCAGAGACGCAGTGGGAAGGCAGGAGGGCCGCAGAGAAGAGGGAATGGGACCCGAGAGGCTGTCCTCTGCGGCCCTCTGCGTCTCGCTCTGCGCCTCTGCGGCGATTACCGCCATATTTCCGTTCCAGCACGATGGCCACGCGCCACGGGTCGCTCTCACCAGGACCCATGCGCGTCGAGCCGGCCGCCTGCTGGTGCCGCACCTGCTCCCGCAGATGGGTCGCCACCGTCACCCGCGGTGCTACGCTCCTCCCCGCAGGAGGCGCCCATGGCCGGCTTCAAAGACCACTTCTCCGCCCACGCCCAGGACTACCGCGCCTGCCGTCCCGGCTATCCGCCGGCGCTGTTCGCGTGGCTCTCGACGCTGGTGCAGCGCCATGGCGCGGCGCTCGATCTCGGCTGCGGCAATGGCCAGGCGAGCGCCGGGCTGGCGGGCTATTTCGCCACGGTGCAGGCGCTCGATCCCAGCGCCGAGCAGATCGCCCAGGCCACCCGGCACGCGCGCGTGACCTACGGCGTCGCGCCGGCGGAGGCCACCGGCCTGCCCGCGCAGTGCGCCGACCTGATCATCGCCGCGCAGGCCTTCCATTGGTTCGACCACGCGCGCTTCTTCCCCGAGCTGCGCCGCCTCGCCCGCCCTGGCGGCGCCTTCGCCGCCATCGGCTACGGCCTGTGCCGCGTCGATGCGGGCGTCGACCGCGTCATCGATCACCTCTACCACGTCATGCTCGGCGCGGACTGGCCACCGGAGCGCGTCCATGTCGAGCAGGGCTACCGCTCCCTGCCCTTCCCGCTCACCGAACTCACCGCGCCCACCCTGCAGATCGAGGAGCGCTGGACGCTCGCGCACCTGACCGGCTACCTCGCCACCTGGTCGGGCGTGAAGGCGCACCAGCGCCGCACCCGCAAGGATCCCCTCGCGGCGATCGCGGATGACCTGCGCCGGGCGTGGGGCAAGCCGGAGGAGGCACGCGCGATCGCGTGGCCGCTGGCCATGCGGGCGGGGCGGATCGCCTGATCACCGGTCCTGCGGGGCGCCATTTCACCAGAGCGGTTTTCCCAGGGCGTCGCCTTGCCCACCGCAGGGTGAAGCCGGTCGTCGGCGTTCCGTTGGAACTGGTCGTCAGCGGTCCGGGCGGCGATCGTCACGGCAGCCCGGCCAGCCAGCGCAGGGCGCGCAGGCCGGGCATGAAGAAGTATGCGCCGCCGCGCATGGTCACGAACTGCGGCACCCCGGGGATGCGGCGGCGCACCGGATCGGCGGGGATGTGCATGGTGTTGGACGGGTAGCGGGGGGCGTCGCGACCGGCGGTGATGGGGTCGGCGCTCTCGGACAGGCGGTCGAACTTGGGGTTGTTGATCCAGGTCTGCTGGACGAACTCGAACTGGCGGCGCAGGCTGGCGTTGAGGGCGATGAAGTAGAGCCCGCGCCGCCGGCCGTCGCCGATGCCGGACAGGCGGTTGCGCAACGGGTCGCCATAAGAGCGGCCGCGGCGCATCAAGCGGTGCGCGCGCACCATGGCGAGCGAGGCCGCGGGGTCCGGGGCCAGCGAGTCGCGTGGATTGGCGCGCCGGATGTGCGCCGCGACCGGGCAGCGCAGGCCGTCCGGATCCTGCGCGTGATAGCCGAAATCGTTGCGCGGTGGCGTCGACCCGCCGGCCGGGTCGGCGCGTTCCGGGCTGCACACCAGCGGCGTGCCGTCGGGCCAGCGCCCGACCATCTTCGCGGCCAGCGCGATCATCGCCTGGCGCCGTTCCCGCGGGCCGCCGCCAGGGGCGTGCGCCGCCATGAAG
>JACDGQ010000666.1 GCA_013821615.1 Planctomycetota bacterium | reverse complement strand
CCAGCAGCCCGGGCTCGGCGAGCGCAGCGAGGTCGGCCGCCGACGGCGTGGCGACGAGCGCGCCGGCATCCACGCGCAGCAGCATGCAGCGCTGCGCCCAGTCCTGGAGCATGCCGTCGAGCCGCGTGCGCCCAGCCAGCGTCAGCGTGCCTTCCAGCGCCAGCTCGATGGCGGTGGTGCTGGGCCGCGGCAGCTCCGCGAAGCGCTGCGCCAGGCGCGCGAGCGCCGCGTCGTCGTGCACGGCTTCCGTCCAGCGCAGCCAGGTGGTGGTGGCGACGCGCACCGTCTCGACCTCCGGCTCCGCCCCGGGGGCGGCGATGCGCACCACCAGGACATTGCCGGGATCCTGCTCCTTGAAGCGCGTCGCCTCGTGGGTGCCGCTGTACCAGGCGCGGCGGTCGACGCGCAGCGTGCCGTGCCAGTCGCCGAGCGCGACATAGTCGAAGCCCTTCGCCAGCAGCGCGAGCAGATCGATGAGGTTGGGCGTCTCGACCTCGTCGCCCGACCAGCCCGCGAAGTCGATCACCCCGCCGTGCGCCATGACCACGCGGATGCCGTCGCCGGGCGCGCGCGCGGACAGCCAGGCGGTGGGGTCGTCGACCTCGTGGCGTTGCAGCAGGGGGCAGGGATGGATGACGGCGCCGGCGATCGTCAGCGGCGTGCGCGCGTCGAGGACCTGGACGTGCGCCAAATCTTCGGCCAGGCGTCCCAGCGCGCAGGCCGGTCCGCCGTGGTCGTGGTTGCCGGGCAGCAGCAGGACCGGGATGGGCGCGAACAGCGCCAACGCCTCGCGGGCGCGCTGGATGGTGTCCGGTCCCGCGGCGTTCGAATCCAGCACGTCGCCGCTGACCAGCACCGCGTCGGCGTGGTGGGCATGCGCCAGCGCGGCGATCGCCTGCACCGCCTGATAGCGCAGCAGGCGCGCCTGGGCCCCGGCATCGCCGGGGATGTAGGCGAGCTTGAGCCCGAGCTGCCAGTCGGCGGTGTGGATGCAGGTGAAGGGCATGGTGGCTCGCGGGTCGTGGCTCGCGCCGGCCGCTGCCGGAGCCGGTGCATTCCAGGCGCTTTATCCAAAAGGGAAGCCCTGCATCGGCCTTGCCGCCCCGGCCGCGCAGGCCCGGGTGGCTCGCCCTTGGCACTCTCCGGGGCCGTCGCTACGCTCGTCGGCCGCCAAGCGCGGCGAGGAGCACAACGTGAAGACCTGGTTCATCACCGGAGCATCCAGCGGTCTCGGTCGCACGCTGGCCGAGACCGTGCTGCGCCATGGCGACAACGCGATCGTCACCGCGCGCAGCGTCGCGGCGCTCGCCGGCCTGGTCGAGCGTCATCCCCACCAGGTGCTGCCGCTGGCGCTCGACCTGACCGTGCCCGCCGGCATCGAACCGGCGCTGAGCTCCGCGCTTGAGCGCTTCGGCGCCATCGACGTGCTGGTCAACAACGCGGGCTACGGCCTGCTCGCCGCGCTCGAGGAGACCGACGACGCGCACCTGCTGCGCAACCTCGAGACCAACCTGATCGGCCCGCTGCGCGTGATCCGCGCCGCCATCCCGCTGCTGCGCCAGCAGGGCCACGGCCACATCATCTCGGTCTCGGCCATCGCCGCCTTCGCCAACGAACCCGGCTTCAGCGTCTACGGCGCCGCCAAGGCCGGCCTGGAGGCCGCCTCCGAGGCGCTCGCCGGCGAGCTCGCGCCGTTCGGCATCGCCGTGACGGTGGTGGTGCCCGGCCCGTTCCGCACCGACTTCCTCGGCCGCTCGCTCGACACCGTGCCGCGCCTGCCGGTCTACCAGGCGACGGTCGGCAAGTTCGCCGCCCTGCTCAGCTCCATCGACGGCAAGCAGCCCGGCGATCCGACCAGGGCCGCCGAGGCCATCTACGCCATCGCCGGTCTGCCCAAGCCGCCCTTCCGCCTGGTCCTGGGCCGCTACGCCTCCAACAAGTTCGAGAAGCGCCTGCACGTGCTGGAGGCGGAGCTGCAGGCGTGGAAAGCCGTCGGAATGCCCACCGAGTACCCGCGCGCGTAAGCGCTGGCACCGGCTACGACGCTGCGCGCCCTGGGTCGCGTAGCGCCACCAGCCACACCCACGCCATCAGCACCAGCTGGAACGGCAGCCGCAGCCACAGCACCAGCGGCGAGAACATGATCCCCGGCGGATGCGCGCCGGTGGTCGCCATGGTGATGTTGGCCGGCAGGACCGCGACCAGCAGCGCGATCAAGCCCCAGCCCGCGAACCGGCGCGTCGCCGGCAGCGCCACGCCCAGGCCACCCAGGATCTCGGCCACGCCGCTGATCGCGACCAGGGCTGCCGGCCACGGCAGATAGGGGGGCATGATCGCCAGGTAGACTTCCGGATAGCTGAAGTGCAAGGTCCCAGCCACGACGAAGAAGACCACCAGCAGCCAGCGCAGGGCGGGGATCACGTGGCGCATGGTGGTAGTCGACGTGCCATCCGAGCGGATGGCCAGCGCCTTCGCGTCAGGCATCGGCAGCCCAGATCATGATCCATGTCATGGTTTCGGATCCATAGCCCTTCAGTGCCCGAAGCTGCGTCAGGGCCATTCCTGGGACAGCGCGCCGCTGGCGCGCTCTCCATCACC
>JACDGQ010000665.1 GCA_013821615.1 Planctomycetota bacterium | reverse complement strand
GCACCGCGCTGGCCCTGGCCGGCGATCCGGAGCTCTTCGCGGGCGCGGTGGCCGCGACCCCGGCGGGCGCCGCGGAGCGCGCCAACGCGGTGATCGCGCACCTGGTGTGCGACCGCGACAACCCCTCGAGCATGATCTCGAGCCTGGGCGCGGTGCGCGAGAACGGGCGCACCGTGCGCCACGCGCTGACCGCCGAGCTGTGGGACGCGATCAGCAGCACCTGGCTGGACATCAACGCGCTCGACGCCGACGCGGTGCAGCGGCGCGGCGTCGACGAGGTGCTGGCGCGCATCCGCCAGCACTGCCAATGGATCCGCGGCGCGATCTCCGACCTCAACCGCGACGAGATCTTCCACGTGCTGGCCTACGGCCAGGCGGTGGAGCGCGCCGACTTCATGGTACGCCTGCTCGCCGCCAGCCTGGCCGGCGCCGCCAGCCTCGAGCGCCCGGCGATCGGCACCGCCCGCCACCGCGATTGGGTCGGCATGCTGGTCGCCGCCGGCTGCCTCGAGGCCTACCGCCGCGCCTACGAGGACATCATCGACCCGCGCCGCGTCGCCGAACTGCTGGTGCGCCACCCGGCCTCGCCGCGCACCTTGGCCGGCGCGCTCGCGCTGCTCGAAGGCGCGCTGCTGCAGCTGACCTCGGATCGCGGCGTCACCAGCCAGGCCCTGGCCGGCGCGCGCGACCTGGTCAGCGACGTGCGCGTGCTCGACAGCGCCGCGCTGGTCGCCTCGGCCGCGCCGCTGCTTGGCATCAGCACCCGCCTCGCCGCCGTCTGCAACGCCGCCAATGCCGAGCTCTTCCATCCCACGCCGGTGAAGCCAGCCGCCCAGACCCAGACCCAGACCCAGAAGACCACATGACCATCCGCGTCGCCCTGAACCACGTCACGCACTACCGGTATGACGACGCGGTGCAGCTTTCGCCGCAGGTGGTGCGGCTGCGCCCCGCCGCGCATTGCCGCACCCCGGTGCTCAGCTATTCGCTGAAGGCGACGCCGGCTCAGCAGTTCATCAACTGGCAGCAGGATCCGCAGGGCAACTTCCTGGCCCGCTTCGTGTTCCCCGAGCCGACCCGCGAGCTGCGCATCGAGGTCGACCTGGTCGCGGACATGACCATCATCAACCCGTTCGACTTCTTCGTCGAACCGGCGGGCGAGTTCTGGCCGCTGAAATACGAGCCGGCGCTGGAGCGCGAGCTCAAGCCCTACCTCGAGACCCTGCCGCTGACGCCGGAGTTCGAGAAGTACTTCGCCACCATCCCGCGCGTCAAGCGCAACAGCGTGGACTTCGTGGTCGACATCAACCGCGACCTGGGCAAGCACATCGGCTACCTGATCCGCCTCGAGCCCGGCGTGCAGAGCCCGGAGGAGACCCTCGCCAAGCGCAGCGGTTCATGCCGCGACTCGGCGTGGCTGCTGGTGCAGATCCTGCGCCGCCTCGGTCTGGCCGCGCGCTTCGCCTCGGGCTACCTGATCCAGCTCACCGCCGACGTGAAGGCCCTCGACGGCCCCTCGGGGACCGAGAAGGATTTCACCGACCTGCACGCCTGGACCGAGGTCTACCTGCCCGGCGCCGGCTGGATCGGCTTCGACCCGACGTCCGGCCTGCTCGCCGGCGAGGGCCACATCCCGCTGGCGTGTTCGCCCGACCCGCAGAGCGCCGCGCCGATCAGCGGCGGCTTCGCCGTGCTCGGCGGCGCCGAGGAGACCGAGACCAGCCTCGATTTCCGCATGACCGTCACGCGCATCCACGAAGACCCGCGCGTCACCAAGCCCTACACCGAGGAGCAGTGGGCCGGCATCGAGGCGCTGGGCCTGAAGGTCGACGCCGATCTCGCCGCCCACGACGTGCGCCTGACCATGGGCGGCGAGCCGACCTTCGTGTCGATCGACGACATGGACGGCGCGGAATGGACCACCGCGGCGCTGGGCACCAACAAGCGCCTGCTCGCCGGCGAGCTCACCCATCGCCTGCGCGAGCGCTTCGCCGACGGCGCGCTGCTGCACATCGGCCAGGGCAAGTGGTACCCGGGCGAACCGCTGCCGCGCTGGGCGCTCGGCCTGTACTGGCGCAAGGACGGCGTGCCGATCTGGACGCGCCCCGAGCTCTTCGCCGACGAGCGCAAGCCGGCCGGGCACACCGACAAGGATTCGGGCACCTTCATCACCGCGCTCAGCGAACGCCTGGGCGCCGGCGCGAAGTGGCTGATGCCGGCCTACGAGGACACCTGGTACTACCTGTGGAAGGAGGGCAAGCTCCCCAGCAACGTCGATCCGCTCGCCAGCAGACTCGACAACGAGCAGGACCGCCAGCGCTTCGCCAAGGTCTTCGGCCAGGGTCTGGACAAGGTCGTCGGCCACGTGCTGCCGCTCGGCCGCGTGCGCGGTGGCAGCGGGCCGGGCTGGGTGAGCGGGCCGTGGTTCCTGCGCCAGGAACACCTCTATCTGATGCCCGGCGATTCGCCGATCGGCCTGCGCCTGCCGCTCGATTCGCTGCCCTGGGCGAGCGCGGAGGATCTGGTCGGCGAGCAGCCGCTCGACCCGCTCGCGCTGCGCCCGCCGCTGCCCGCGCGCGAGCAGCTGCGCCCGCCGCAGC
>JACDGQ010000664.1 GCA_013821615.1 Planctomycetota bacterium | reverse complement strand
CCTTTGCATGCGCGTCAGCGGCGCGCGGTCCGAGGAAGGGCTCATGCGCGTCTGGCTGAAGGATGGCGGTGTCAGACTCGATCGCACACGCTGCGAGCTCCGTGCAGAGTCGACGACAGGCGCTGCTCGCCGGAAAAATGCTCAGCCCACGCCGCCACCCACATCCGGGCGCTCACGGCACCGCGCCGCCTCCTGCTCCGTGCGCAGCCATTCCTCGCAGAAGAACGGTCCAGCGGGAAAGACCGCGGCGAACACCAGCAGCCCGAGCCGCGGCAACGGCCAGCGCGCTCCGCGGGCGGCAAGGGCGAGCGCGAGCAGCAGCAGCAGGAACAATCCGCCATGGACCGCCCCGGCGACGGTCACCGCCAGCTTCATGCCAAGGACGTATTTCAGCGGCATGGCGACGAAGAAAAGGATCAGACTCGAGATCGCCTCGGCGAAACCGACCCAGCGCAGACGGAAGATTGCGGCTTCGGTAGTCGTCATGGGCGGTGTTGTGCGGAACGCCGCGCCCGATCAAGGGCATGCTCTCCGTCAGCTGTCAGCTGTCAGCTGTCAGCTGTCAGCTGTCAGCTGTCAGCTGTCAGCTGTCAGCCTTGCCCCGAGTCAATTCCCCGTGAACTCCACCGGCCGCTCCCAGATCGCCAGCACCACGCAGCCGCCGGGACTGCTCACCTGGTGGTCGCTGCCCGGCGGATTGACCACCAGGGTGCCCGCGCGGTGCTCGCCGCGCGGGTCGATCTGCGCGCCGGAGATGATCAGGACGTGCTCGAAGCCGACATGCAGGTGGTGCGCGACCACCGCCCCGGGCTGGTAGCGCAGCAGGGCGGCGGAGTGGCCGTCCGGGGTGGAATAGAGCGGCAGGATGTCGACGCCGGCACGGAACGGCTGCCACGCGCCCTCGTCGGCGGCCTGGGCGCGCGCGAGCAGGCCGGGAAAGAGCAGCGAGGCGGTCGCGCTCAGGATCGGTTCAGGAGTCGGCATGTCGCAGGGCTTCCAGGACGGCGGCGGATGGGGCGGTCCATCCGACGATGCCACCCTGGGCGCGGATCATCTCCAGCGTCGCCTGCTTGAAAGCGGGAAAGTAGCTGTCGGTCGCATCCTCGATCAGCAGGCACTCGTAGCCGCGGTCGTTGGCCTCGCGCATGGTGGTCTGCACGCACACCTCGGTGGTCACGCCGCTGAACAGCAGATGGGTGATGCCGCGCGCGCGCAGCAGCCCATCGAGCGGGGTCGCGTAGAAGGCGCCCTTGCCGGGCTTGTCGATGACCAGTTCGCTGGCCAGCGGCGCCAGCTCGGGGATGATCTGGTTGCCGGGCTCGCCGGTGACCAGGATGCGCCCCATCGGTCCCGGATCGCCGATGCGCAGGCTCGGCTTGCCCCGCCCGAGCTTGGCCGGCGGGCAGTCGCCGAGATCGGCGCGGTGCCCTTCGCGGGTGTGCACCACCGTCAGTCCGCGCGCACGGAACGCCGCCAGCACCGCCTCTACCACTGGGATCGACGGCGCTAACAGCTTCACGTCGTTGCCCAGCGCCGCGCCGAACCCCCCGGGTTCGACGAAGTCGCGCTGCATGTCGATGATCACCAGCGCCGTCTTCGAGAGCGGGAAGGTGAAGGGCGTGGGCTGAGCTTCGAGAGTTGGCATGGGGGGAAGGTCCGGAAGTCCGGAAGTCCGGAAGTCCGGAAGTCCAGTGGTTCGTGGGTCTGGGATGGGCTCAGCATGGGAGCGGAGCCAAGTCGTGTCCGCGATGGCTAGCCCGAAAGAACGTGGAAGGCGCGCCGCGTATGGATCCGTCCTCAAGCGCATGCGACATCGCGCTCCGAGACTTCCGGACTTCCGGACTCCCGGACCAGCGGCCGCAGGCCGCTAATGGTGCCCTGCCATATACCTCCCCAGCTCCTTGGGATTGGTCGCCCCCGGCAGGGCCTCGTGCACCAGCGCACCGTCGGACATCACCACCAGGCGGTCGGCGAGTTCGAAGAGCTCATCGAGATCCTCGCTGACCAGCAGCACCGCGACGCCGCGGTTGCGCGCCTCCATGATGCGCGCGCGGATCTCGGCGACGGCCTTGAAATCGAGGCCGAAGCACGGGTTGGCCACGATCAGCACCTTGACCTCGTCGTTGACCTCGCGCGCCAGCACGGCGCGCTGGACGTTGCCGCCGGACATGCTGCCGACCGGCGCGTCGGGCCCGCGCGTCTTGATGCCGAAGCGGCCGATCAGGTCGAGGGCGGTGCGGCGCAGCGCGCCGCGGTCGACGAACCAGCGCGCGAAGGTCTGCGGCGACCGGTCGAAGGTGCGGAAGGCGAGGTTCTCGGCCACGCTCATCGGCCCGACGCAGGCGTTCTTCAGCGGTTCCTCGGGCAGGCAGTGCACCTTGTGGCGGAAGGCCTGGTCGCGGCGCGCCTGGTAGGGTTCGCCGTTGACGCGCACCGTGCCGGCGCTGGCCGGGCGCTGGCCGGCGAGGACCTCGACCAGCTCCTTCTGGCCGTTGCCGCTGATGCCGGCCACGCCGACGATCTCGCCGGCGTGCACCGCCAGGCTCACGCCCGCCACCGCCTCGACGCCAGTGTCGTCGTCGGCGCGCACGCCCTGCAGCTC
>JACDGQ010000663.1 GCA_013821615.1 Planctomycetota bacterium | reverse complement strand
CGCCGACCCCGCCGCCGCCGCCGCGGTCGCCACCCAGGACGGCCGCGAGGTCTTCGGCAACGTCCGCCGCGTGCTGCGCGAGGTCCTCGACCAGCTCGGCAAAGCGCGCGCGGTCATCACCGCCACCGCCGAACTGGCCAAGCGCGTCGACGAGCTGGAAAAACAGCGCAAGGCACAGGACATGCGGCTGGAGGCGCTGGAGAAGCGGCTGGGTCCAGGATGACGGACTTCCTTCCTGGGCGCAGGCCGCAGTGACCATGCCGTCAGGCGCGGCGTACGAACGGTTCTGGGAACGCGTTCGGACGATCGATCGTATTCCCGCCGCGTGACCGCGAACCGCTAGCGCTTCGGCTCCACGCGGTTCAGCATCGGCCCGAGGAACGACCACGCCAGGATGCCGATGAAGTAGAAGCCGATGATGCGCACGGACATGGCCACCAGCACCGCCACGGCTCCGCGCTGGTGGTGCTGCTGCAGCCAGTCCCCGAAGTGGAAGGTGATCGCGACGATCGCGGCCATGACGGCGAAGGCCGCGGCCACGCCGCCAGCGACCAGGCGCGGCCAGCCGCGCTCGCCGTTGTGCACCGCGATGACCGGAATGGTCAGGAACATCAGCATCATGCTGGGGCGATGGGGGATCCCATGCAGTATTTCGAAGAGCAGGCTGAGCCCAGCAACGCCCAGGCACAGCGCGATCAGGGTCGATTGCCCGCGCTGGTCAGCGGTCAAGGCGTGGCGGCCGTCGGGGTGCGCGCGCATCACCAGGTTCATCAACGGGTTTGCGAGCCAGGTCAGGAAGATGCAGGCGAGCAGGAGGTAGAACAGCGGGTAGAGCACCACCGCCAGCGTGGGGTTCGCCTTGGCCAAGCCGTCGAGCGCCTGCTGGCCGAACACCAGGCCGATGGCGATGCCCCAGCGCGCGAGCGCACCCTGCCGGCTCATGAACAGCAGAAATGCGAGGACCTGCCGGTAGAGCGGGTTGTGCGCCTTGAGCGCGGTCAGCAGGCCCTCGCGCGCCCAATCGTTGCTTGGATCCAGACGCAGCGCCTCGCGGAAGTGGACCAGCGCCTCCTTCGGCTGGCTGCGGTGCAGGAGCGCCCAGCCCTGGTTGGCGTGGGTCAGGGAATTTTCAGGCGAACGCGCCAGCGCGCCGGCGATGGCCTCACCGGCCTCGTCGCGGCGGTCGAGGTGGGTGAGGGCGAGGGCGCGCCAGTTGGCGCAGCCGTCGCTCTCGGGATCGAGGGCGAGGCCGGCGTCGGCGGCAACCAGGCATTCAGGCCAGGCCGCGCGCTGCGCATGCAGTCCCGCGAGGAAGGCGCGGTAGTCGGCGTCGTGTGGGTCGAGCGCGATGGCCTCGGCGATGGCCGCGTGCGCCTCGGCGAAGCGCTTGCGCGCGCGCAGCACATGGGCGCTGACGTAATGGACGAAGTCCGCGCGCGGCGCCGCGGCCAGCGCCAAGCGGGACTCGGCTTCCGCCTCGTCGAAGCGCTCGCGCTCGCTCAGACAGAGCGCCAGCCCGGCGTGCGCCTCGGCATCGTCGGGATCCTCGCCGAGGACCTTGCGCCATTCCTGCTCGGCAAGCTCGTAGCGCTGCTGACCGAGCAGCAGCCGTGCGCGCTGAGCGCTGCCGCTCACTTGCGGCCCAGGTACTTGAGGACGTCGTCGTAGGCGCCGCCCTGGTTCGCGTAGAGCGCGTAGTTGCGCGCCGACGAGAACCACTCGCGCGTGCTCGGCTTGAGCCTTCCTGCCGCGGCGATCAGATCCTTGGTCGTCAGCGGCCGCGGCACGCCGTCGCGCATCGCCTGGGTCAGCTTGTCCTCGATGGCGAGGTCGAGCAGCGCCTTGAGGTCGGCGCCCGAGAATTCCGCGGTGCGCTTGGCGATGGCGGCGAGGTCGGGCGCGTCCACCGGCTTGCCGCGCAGCAGCACGCGCAGGATCTCGGCCCGCCCGGTTTCGTCCGGCGGCGGCACGAACAGGATGCGGTCGAAGCGCCCCGGCCGGCGGAAGGCGGCGTCGAGGTGCCAGGGCGCGTTGGTCGCCGCCAGCACCAGGACCCCGTCGTTGGAGGACTGCACGCCATCGAGTTCGGCGAGGAACTGGTTGATGACCTGGCGGCCCGCGCTCTGCTTGAGATCGGTGCGGCTGGCGGCGAGCGCGTCGACCTCGTCGAAGAACAGCACGCACGGCTGGTTGCGCCGCGCCTGTTCGAAGAGCTCGTGCAGGTTGCGCTCGCTCTGCCCGATGTACATGTCGAGCACCTCATCGATGCCCACGGCCATGAAGCCGGCCTTGATCTCGCCGGCGGTCGCGCGCGCCAGGTGCGTTTTCCCGCAGCCGGGTGGCCCATACATCAAGATGCCGCCGCCGGTGCTCTTGCCATAGGCCTTGTAGAGTTCGGGGTGCTTGAGCGGGTGGATGATCTTGAGGCGGATCTCCTCCTTGACCGATTCCATGCCGCCGACCTCGGCGAAGGCGATGCGCGGGCGCTCGATCTCGACGCCGGCTCCGGCCCCGGTCTCGCCGTGGCGCAGGCGTTCGCGGCCGTCGTCGTCCGGCTCGGCCGCCGGGGCGGGACGCACGCCGAGCTGCCCGGCCAGGGTACCAT
>JACDGQ010000662.1 GCA_013821615.1 Planctomycetota bacterium | reverse complement strand
CTCCCACTGGACGTCGCTGGGCAGGCCGAGCTGGACGTGATGGCTGGCGAGATAGCCGGTGCAGGCGGTCACCGCCAGGTCGTGGCCGATGCCGATGGCCGGGAAGCCGTTGCCGAGAGCGATGTCGCTGGCCGAGGTCGCCGAGACCAGCGTGGTCCAGGGACTGCTGCCGGCGAGCGCCTGCCACTGCGCCTGGGTGGTCTCGAAGACCGCGAGGTAATAGCGCGGCGGCGCGGCGCTGGTCGCCGCCGGATCGACGCCGGCGCCGAGCGCGCCGCTGGCAGTGCCGATCGGGGTGGCGCCGGCATCGACCAGGCGGAAGACCATCTTGGTGGAGCGGAAGGCCGGATCGCCGAGCAGGTCGGGAACGCTGCCGGCCGCCTGGACGGTGCCGCTGGCGAGATCGAGGATCTGGTAGGCCGAACGCGTGCGGCCGATGGCGTCGCTGAGCCCCGAGTCGCTGCTGCCGGTGCCCGAGCCGGCGCCGCAGCCCGCGATGGCGAGCAGCAGCGCGAGGCCGGCGATGGCGGCGCAGATGCGCGTGCGCAGTGCTGGCGACTGGGCGCGGGCGGTGCTCATCCGTTGCTCCCCACACCGGCGTGGAAGAGGACCTGGATCGCCTGGAAGGTCGCGCTGCCACTCACCGGGTCGACGATCAGGATGCCGATCTCCTGGTGCACTTCGGGCGTGCCGGCCGCCGTCCACGACACGGTCGCGGTGGCCGCACCGGTCTTGGTCACGGTCACGCCGCTCGGCGCGCCGACGATCTGGAACTGCAGGTCGGCGCCGGCGGCCAGCAGAGAGGCGTCCGCCACCAGCGCGTAGACCAGGGGCGTGCCGAGGAAGCCCTCGCGCGGCGGGCTGGTCAGGACCTGCGGGCGCGCCGCGGCCAGCCGCGACGACACCACCACCGTGGCGGTGGCCGGCGTCGAGGTGTTGATGCCGTCGCTGACCGCGAAGGTGAAGGCGTCGTTGCCGACGTAGCCGGCGAACGGCGCATAGCCGACCAGACCGGTGGCGGCGTCGAGCAGCGTCGCGGTGCCGTGCGTCGGCGCGCTCATCAGCTGCCAGGTCAGGACGTGGCCGAGCGGGCCGCTCGCCGGCAGCAGGCCGGAGGTGGGCAGGTCCGAGACCGCATAGAGCGTGACGTCCAGCGCGGTCGGCACCGGCACCAGGGTGATGGTGGTGGTCGCCACCACGCTCGCCGCCTGGCCATCGTTGGCGACCACCTGGACGGTGCGCACCGAGCCGACGGTGAACACCCCGTTGTGGGTGAAGCGCACGTTGCGCAGCGCCGCCTGGGTCGCTGCCGGGGTGGCCTGGGCGTTCAGCGCCAGGACCAGCGGCGCGCCGCCGCTGCCGCCGGCAAGGGTGCCGATGGCCGTGCCGGCGAAGGTGACCGTGCCGCCCGCGACGCCGATCTGCCCGGCGGCGGTGCCGTCATCGCGCAGGTCGAGGACGTCGCCGGCCACGCCGTTGGCGAGGCTGATCGTCAGCGACCCGCCAGGGAAGGCCGCCGAGTCGGCGTCGGTGAGGGTGGCGGCGGCGTCGATCGCCAGCGGTGCATCGCCCTCCGTCCAGGTGCCCGGAACGCTCGGCAGCGTGACCACGGGCGGTACGTCGACGATCTGCACCGCGATGTCCTTGGTCACCGGCACGCTGCTCGTACCGGCGCCGTCGTTGAGCGTCACCTGCACGGTGCGCACCCCGCCGACGGGCGGCAAGGCCGCATCGAGGAAGGCCGCCTGGCGCAGCAGGGCCTGGGTCGCCGCCACGGTCGCATTCGCGTCGAAGCGCACCAACAGCGGATTGGTGGCGTTGCCGGTGCCGCTGAGCACGCCGAACGCGGTACCCTCGTAGGAGACCACTCCGCCGCTGACCGCGATCTGGCCGGGGCCCGAACCGGTGCTGGTGAAGAGCAGCTGGTCATCGACGGTCGCGCCGGCGGTGAACTCGACGACCAGGAAGCCGGTCGGGTAGGCGGCGGTGTCGGGATCGCTGATGGTCGCCAGGGCATCCACCGGCAGCACGCCCTGGCCCTGCTGGTAGGTGGCCGCGGGCGAGGGCAGGGTGACGATGGGGGCATTGTTGACCGCGCTGAAGACCACGGTCAGCAGCGCGGGCGCGGACACGCCACCGACGCCATCGTTCGCCACGACGCTCAGCACGCGGTTGGCGACCGTGGGGTTGGACGAAGTATTGGTGAAGCTCAGGTTGCGCAGCAGGGCCTGGGCGATCGCCGGGGTCGCCTGGCTGGTGAAGACGATGGTCAAGGGGCCGCCGTCGACGCCGCCGCTGCTGAAGCCGACCACCGCACCATTGAAGGAGATGGCGTTGCCGACGACCGTCACCTGATTCGCGCCGGCGCCCTGGTTGCGCATGGTGAGCTGGTCATCGACACCGGCGCCCGCCGTCCAGGTCGCGACCAGGGTGCCGCCGGTGAGCTGCGGCGAGTCGGCGTCGCTGAACGTGGCGGTCGGGTCGAGCACGCGCGCGCCGCTGCCCTCGACATAGGTGATTGCGCGGCTGGGCAGGGCCACGACCGGCGCCTGGTCGACCGGCTGGACGATGATGTCCTTGCCGGCGGGCGCGCTGATGCCGCCGGCGCCG
>JACDGQ010000661.1 GCA_013821615.1 Planctomycetota bacterium | reverse complement strand
GCTGCACTGCGTCGGCGCGGTCGAACCGCCGGCCGCGCCCGCCGCCATCGGCCATGTCTCCCTGCTCATCGCCGGCGACCAGCTGCGCATCGAGGTCTTCGACAATCCGGAGCTAACCACCAGTGCGCGCATCGGCGCCGAGGGCACCATCGCGGTGCCGCTGATCGGCGCGGTCACGGCAATCGGCCGCGCGCCCGAGCAGATCGCCAAGGAGGTCCAGGCGCGCCTCGAGGACGGCTACCTGCGCAAGGCCGCGACCACTGTCACGGTGGTCGAGTACGGCCCGCGCCTGGTGTACGTGATGGGTGCGGTACTGCGCCAGGATGCGGTCCCGCTCAATCCTTTCGCCGAGACCCTCGCGCTGCAGGTGATCGGCAAGGCCGGTGGTTTCACCGAGGACGCCAACCGCCGCTCCGCCCAGGTGATCCGCGACGATCCGGCGCATCCCGGGCTGAAGCGTGCCTTGTCCATCCCCAGCGGCGACACCCAGGAATCGCTGGCCAAGGACGTGCTGCTCGAACCGGGCGACATCATCCTGGTGCCGCGCCAGGACCGCGTCTACGTGGTCGGGCGGGTCAAGACCGCCGGCGCCCAGCGCCTGCCCGCCGAGGGTCAGCTCACCGTTTCCAAGGCCATCACCCTGGCCGGGGGCTTCGACCTGTACGCGCGTCAGGACCAGGTGCAGGTGGTGCGCGACGGCAAGACCGTGGCGATCGTCGACGTGCGCGGCATCCTCGGCGGTGTCAGCAAGGCCGAGGACCCGCCCCTGGCCCCGGGCGACACCATCTTCGTGCCCGAAGGGCGTTTCTGAGCCAGCGCGCCACCTCCTGCCCGCGCGCCGCGCCAGGCCCGCACCGCGCACCGCGATCGCCATGAGCAGCATCATCTGCACGCTCTACGAGAAGCGCTACGATCGCGGCGTCGGTGCCTTGATCAATTCGCTGGTCGCCGCCGGCTTCACCGGCACGGTGCACGTCGGCTACCGTGGCGCGCTGCCCTATTGGATCGGGCAGTGCGCGCCGCTGCCCGCGGCCGCCCCCGGGGTCAGCACCTACCGCGTCGGCCCGCTGACCGTGGTGTTCACCGCCCTGGCCACCGCCAACCACTTCGCCAACTACAAGCCGCAGTTCATGGCCCAGCTGCTCGACGCGGCAGCCGGCACCGGCGTTGAGCGCATCTTCTATTTCGATCCCGATATCGTGCTCAAGGGCGAGTGGACGTTCTTCGAGGAATGGGCGCGCGACCACGTCGCGCTGTGCGCCGACGTCAACGCCGAGTGCGGCGCGCACCATCCCCTGCGCCTCGCCTGGCGGCGCTACTTCGGCGCACACGGCATGACCTGGAACGCCACCCTCGCGGTGTACGTGAATTCCGGCTTCCTCGGCGTGCCGGTCGCCTGCCGGCCGTTCCTCGACGAGTGGATGCGCGTTCAGGAACTGATGGGTCCGGCGATGGGCGGGCTCGGCAATTTCATCCCCAAGACGCGCACCTTCCTCTTCCACCAGGGTGATCAGGACGCGCTCAACGCGACCATGGACCAGACCCGCTTCCCGCTCAGCATCGCCGGCCAGGACGCCATGGACTTCGCGCCCGGCGGCTACCTGATGTCGCACGCGCAGGGCCGGCCCAAGCCGTGGGACAAGCCCTTCATCCGCCACGCCCTGGGCGGACAGCCGCCGACCGCCGCCGACAAGCAGTACTGGCGGCACGTGGTCGCGCCGCTGGCGCTGTACAGCGCGCCGGCCTGCCGCTGGCGGCGCTTCTGCCTGAGCGTGGGCGGGCTCCTCGGGCGCTTCTACCGACGGGCCTGAGGCGATGGCGGCGCACGGCATGGCCTGGCCCGGAGTGGGGCGCTGATGCGCGTGGTGCAGGTCATCCCCCAGCTGCCGCCGGCGGTCAACGGCCTCGGCGACTACGCGCGGCGCCTTGGCGGCGCGCTCGCCGGGCTCGGCTTCGAGGAGACTTACCTGGTCACCGACGCGGCGTGGCGGCCGGGTGCGGATTCGCCGTCCCCGGTGGCGGTGCTGCCCCGCCGCGACGCCGCGGCCTTCCTGGCGGCGGTCGCAGAACTGGTCGGTGAGGGCGGCGGGGCGACCGGGATGATCCTGCACTGGGTCAACTACGCCTATCAGAAGCGCGGTTGCCCGTACTGGCTGGTCGGCGCGCTCGCGCAGCTGCGCACGCGGCACCCGCAGCTGCGCCTGGTGACGATGTTCCACGAGCTCTACGCGGACTCGCCGCCGTGGGGCAGCCCGTTCTGGCTGCGCGGCATCCAGCAGCGCCTGGCGGTGCGCGCCGCCGGGCTCAGCCACGCCTGCGCGACCAACACCATCCACCACCACGACTGCCTGGCGCGCTGGACCGGACGCGGGGCGGAGATCCCGCGCCTGCCGGTGTTCTCCAACATCGGCGATCCCGAGGAGGTGCCGTCCTTCCTCGCGCGCGAGCCGGAGCTGGTGGTGTTCGGCGGCCCCGGCGGACGCAGCCGCGCCTACCGCAGCCCGTTCCTGGCGACCGCCTGCCGCGCGCTCGGCGTGACCGCCATCCACGACATCGGGCCGCGTCCGCAGGACATGCCGGAGCGGCTCGCGGGGGTGCCGGTGCACCGGCAC